>DAHWFQ010000139.1:0-2435 GCA_027324895.1 Actinomycetota bacterium
CGTGGGTGCCCGCGTCGAGGGCTCCGGGCAGATCGGCTTCGTCTCCGGCCTGGGCCGCATCGGCACCCTGCAACTGCAGATGCTCGACCCCTACGCACCGCTGAACGTCGGTGACCGGCTGGTGTCCTTCGGCGTCGCGCACGGCATCTACGCGACCGGGTTCCCCATCGGCACCGTCACATCCATCCGAGGCAAGGCGGGCACGTCCACGCGGGTAGCCGACGTCGCACCCTTCGTCTCCATGGGTGCGCTCGACCTGGTGAGCGTCGTCATCGCGAAGCCCCGAACCGATCCGCGTGACACCCTCCTGCCGGCTGTGCCGAAGCCGGTGGTGACCGACACGGGCACGGTGTCCGACAGCGCCACTGTCAGTTCCGACGCCGCGAAGCTCACCCAGGCGCCCACCGGCTCCGGTCCGACAGCCTCCGCGAGCGCCAAGGCGAGCGGCTGATGAGCATCCTTCGGCGCGTCGTCACCGCCTTCATCGTCATCCTCGCCGTGGCCCTGCAGTCCGCGGTCATCGCGCGCTGGAACCTGCCCGGTGCCACCCCGGACCTGGTGCTCGTGATCGTTGCTGCCTTCGGCATGAAGCAGCAGGCCGGCCGGGCGGCCTTCCTCGGCTTCGCCGCCGGACTTCTGCTGGATGCCACGCCCCCCGCCGTGGGCCTCATGGGCATCAGCGCCATGACCTTCGCCATCATCGGCTTCCTCGCCGCCCAGTTGCGGACGGACATCACGCGATCACCGCTCGGGCCGCTGGCCTTCGTGGCGGCGGCTGCCGTGGCCAACGTGGTGATGCAGGCGGCACTCGGCGGCCTGCTAGGGGACGCCACCATCTCGCTCACGCAGTTGCCGCTCACGGCGGTCGCCAGCGCGTTCTACTGCGTCCTGCTGGCGACGCCGATCGTGCCGCTGGTCCGTGGCCTGCTGCGGGTACTCATGCCTGCGCCCACCGTCTACGTGCGCAGGTAGCAGCGTGTCCGGCAACTACCGCCTCATGATCCTGCGGGTCCTGGCCGTCTCGATGTTCGTGACGCTCCTCGGGCGACTCTTCTTCATGCAGATCATCAGTGGCAGCACCTACCAGCAGCAGGCGAGCAACAACCAGCTGCGCGCGGTGGTCGTCCCGGCGCCGCGCGGGCTCATCCTGGACCAAGCGGGGCGTGTGCTCTCGGGCAACAAGAGCGGCCTCGTCATCTCCGTGGATCGGACGTCGATCACCCAACACCCAAGCGCCGGGGCGGCAACGCTCGCGAAACTGGCAGCGATCCTCAAGGTCCCTGCGGCCACCCTGCAGGCGCACCTGACCCTGTGCGGCACGCCTGGTGCTGCGCCCTCGCCGGTGTGCTGGAACGGTTCTCCATTCCAGCCGATCCCCGTGGCCAAGGACGTGTCCACCACGATCGCGCTGCAGGTGATGGAGCGTCGCTCCGAGCTCCCGGGTGTGTCCGCGGACCTTCAGTCGGAACGCGTGTTCCCGAAGGTGTTCGGAGTCAACCTTGCCCATGTTCTGGGGTACCTCGGCCCGGTGTCCGACGCGGAGATCACCGCCGCCAGTGCCACGGGATTGCAGCTCAAGCGCACTGATGTCGTCGGTCGTTCAGGGCTCGAGCGGACCTACGATGCCGAGTTGCGCGGCACGCCCGGCGTCACGGAGCTGGCGGTCGACCGCAATGCCACGGTCATCGGCACGGTGAGCAAGACGGAACCGGTCGCGGGCAACTACCTGGTCACGAACATCGACGCGCGCTTGCAGGCGGTGGTGGAGAAGCAACTGGCAGCGGCCATCGCGCGCGCCCACTCGCAGGGATTCGTCGGCGACTCCGGCGCGGCAGTCGTCATCGACGTGCGGAACGGGCACGTGCTCGCGATCGCGTCCTACCCGACCTACGACCCTGCGATCTGGGTCGGGGGCATCTCGACAAAGGATTACAAGGCGCTCACCGCGCCGGGGTCGGGGGACCCCTTGCTCTTCCGTCCGACGCAGGCCATCTTCCCTCCCGCATCGACCTTCAAGGCCATATCCACGGTGGCCGCGGGCAACGCCGGCTATCCATTGACCGCGCCCATCTCCTGCCCGAGCAGCATCAAGCTCGGTGACCTGGTCCTGCACAATCATGAGTCCGCGGCATTCGGCATGATCTCCGTCACGCGTGCCATCGAGGTCTCGTGCAACACGGTGTTCTACAAGATCGGCTACGACCTGTGGCTGCAGGACGGCGGCAACCTCGCCAAGCATCCCAAGGACCCGATCAGCGTCACCGCCAAGGCCCTCGGCCTCGGCTCTCCCACAGGCATCGACCTCCCGGGCGAGGCCAGCGGTCGCGTCGGAGGGCGCGCCTTCAAGACCGAGCAGTACGCGCAGTTCCGCGAGATCTGGTGCCGCCGCGCCCAGATCGGGTACCCCGAGGTGTCGAAGACCGACCCGGTGCGCG
>DAHWFQ010000161.1:0-7955 GCA_027324895.1 Actinomycetota bacterium
GATCCCGGGGCTTCCCGTTGCAGACACCGTCAAGGTCGTCGAGGACGGCGCGGTGATGCGCACCCTCGATCGGTCCACACTGCGGCTCGTGCAGACGCCCCAGGGGTTCACACGTGCGGCCCTCGAACGGGCGCACCAGGCCGCCGAGGAGCGGGGCGACGCTGACGCCACCGACGACGCGGGCCTGTGCGAGTCCGCCGGCATCGCGGTGCGCGTGGTTGCGGGGGACGCCCTGGCATTCAAGATCACCCGGCCGCTCGACCTGGTGCTGGCCGAGGCCATCCTGGAGGGACGCGCATGATCCGAGTCGGCACCGGCGTCGATGTGCATGCCTTCGGGCACACGCGCACCATGTGGGTGGGTTGCGTGGAGTGGCCCGGCGAGTACGGACTGATCGGTCACTCGGACGGGGACGTCGCGGCCCACGCGGTGTGCGACGCGCTGTTCGCGGCGGCAGGTCTCGGTGATGTCGGACAGGTGTTCGGCGTGGATCGTGAGGAATGGCGCAATGCGTCCGGCGCCACCATGCTCCAGGGTGCGCTGCGCCTACTGGCGGCCGACGGTTGGACCATCGAGAACGTGTCGGTGCAGGTCGTCGGATTGAAGCCCCACATCAGCACCCGCCGGGCCGAGGTGCAGGCGGCCATGTCCAGCGCCCTCGGGGGCGCACCGGTCAGTGCGGCGGGAACCACCACCGACGGACTGGGCTTCACCGGTCGGGGCGAGGGCGTGGCGGCGGTCGCCACCGCGCTGCTGAGCCGCCCCTGACCTCGTCATCGCAGCCCGTCCACTTGCCGGAGCAGGGATGGCCGACCCAGGCGCGGCCGGCGCGCGATCGACGAGACGGCCGCTTTCCCGCTGGAAAGTAGGCTTCGGCCATGGCACTGCACCTCTACGACACCGCGACACGCAGTACGCGTGAGTTCGTCCCGTTGATCGACGGCGAAGTCTCGATGTACGTGTGTGGTGCCACCGTGCAGGGTCTTCCGCATGTCGGTCACCTGCGAGCGGGGGTCGTCTTCGACCTGCTGGCGCGGTGGCTGCGGGAATCGGGCTACGCGGTCACCTTGGTGCGGAACGTCACGGACATCGACGACAAGATCCTCGCCCGCGCGGTTGAGGAGGGTCGGCCCTGGTGGGCGGTGGCAGCCCATTACGAGCGGGCCTTCGCCGCCGGCTACGACGCACTGGGTGTCGCGGCCCCCACCATCGAGCCGCGGGCTACCGGCCATGTGACGCAGATGGTCGACCTCATGCAGCGGCTGATCGAGCGCGGCCACGCCTACGCGATCGAGGGCGACGTGTACTTCGACGTGCGCTCGTTCCCCGCGTACGGCGAGCTCTCGGGCCAGCGTCCCGACAACATCGAGCCCGCCACCGACGGCAACTTCGCCGCGCGCAAGCGCGACCCACGGGACTTCGCGCTCTGGAAGGGCTCCAAGCCGGGCGATCCGTCCTGGCCGACTCCCTGGGGCCAGGGCCGACCCGGCTGGCACCTCGAGTGCTCCGCCATGGCCACGAACTACCTCGGTCCCGCCTTCGACATCCACGGCGGCGGCCTGGACCTGCAGTTCCCGCACCACGAGAACGAGATCGCACAGTCTCGCGCTGCTGGCGACGGCTTCGCGCAGTACTGGCTGCACAACGCCTGGGTCACGCAGGCGGGCGAGAAGATGAGCAAGAGCCTCGGCAACACCATGGTGGTGCAGGAGGTGCTCAAGCGCATCCGCGGCATCGAGTTGCGCTGGTACCTGGTCGCTTCCCACTACCGGAGCAACATCGAGTTCAGCGACGAGGCGCTGCAGGAGAGCGGAGCCGCCTTCCGCCGCATCGAGAACTTCGTCATCCGCGCCACGGAGCGCGTGGGCGAGGTCGAGCCGTCAGCGAGCCCGATGTGCGCGGACTTCGCGATCGCCATGGACGATGACCTCGGCGCCCCTGCCGCCGTCGCCGCCATCTTCGAACTCGTCACTGAGGGCAATCGCATGCTCGCCCTGGGCGCCAAGGCACCAGCGAACGCCGTCCGCGGCGTCCTGGGCGCCGTGCGCCGCTGCCTCGGGGTACTCGGTTGCGATCCGATGGCCGAGCCCTGGGCGTCGCGCAGCGGCGGTGGGGATGCATACCGGGACATCGTCGATGCGCTGGTGCGCGCCGAACTGGAGGCGCGCCAGCAGGCGCGGCAGAGCAAGGACTTCGCCCAGGCCGACGCCATTCGCAACCGCCTTGCCGCAGCCGGCATCGCGATCGAGGACACCGCGGAGGGGCCGCGTTGGTCCGTCGCAGGAGAGGCCGGGTAATGGCAGGCAATTCACAGCGTCGTGGCGCAGTGCGCAAGGGCGCCTCGCGCAAGGGACCGAGCGTCGGGTCCGGCGGCCAACGCCGTCGCGGACTGGAGGGCAAGGGCCCCACGCCCAAGGCCTCCGAGCGTCCCGGCAGCCCGGCCCAGAAGGCGGCCAGACGTGCCGCGGCTCCGGCGCGCGGCCGGGTCTCCGGCCAGGCGCCGTCGCGTCGACGTGACACATCAGACATCGTCGTCGGTCGCAATCCGATCGTGGAGGCACTGCGGGCCAACGTGCCGGCGCTGCGCCTCCACGTGGCCACCGGTATCGACTACGACGACCGGGTGCGCGAGATCCTGGCCACGGCGGGCGACATGGGCCTGCCCGTGCTGGAGATCTCCCGCATGGAGATGGATCGCATCACCGGTGTCGAGCTCCACCAGGGCGTGGCCCTCACCGTCAGGCCGTACGTGTACGCGGACCCCGCGGACCTGTTGGAGCGCGGCGGGAGGAACCCGCTCATCATCGCGCTCGACGGCGTGACCGACCCGCGCAACCTCGGTGCGATCGTGCGTTCCGCGGGCGCCTTCGGGGCCGCAGGCGTGTTGGTCCCGGAGCGACGCAGCGCCGACATGACGGCGGTGGCCTGGCGCACCTCGGCCGGGGCGGCCGCACGGACCCCCGTGGCGAAGGCTGTGAACCTCACGCGTGCGCTGCAGTCCTACAAGAAGGCGGGCTGCTTCGTCGTCGGCCTCGACGCGGACGGCGAGGCGCAGCTGCCGGACCTCGATGTCGAGTTGGCGCGCGGTCCGCTCGTGCTCGTCATCGGTTCCGAGGGGAAGGGGTTGTCACGCCTGGTCACCGAGACCTGCGACGTCATCGTCTCCATCCCCATGATCGGCGGCACGGAGTCCCTCAACGCCTCGGTCGCGGCCAGCGTTGCGCTCTACGCGGTCGCCGCGGCCCGCCGCTGAGGCTTCGACCGCGCCTAGGCTTCCGATCATGCAGCTTGTCGTCCATGTCACCGGTGCCCGTCCGAATTTCCCCAAGGTGGGTCCGGTCTGGAAGGCCCTCGCAGCCCGCGGCGTGCAGCAGCGCCTGATCCACACGGGCCAGCACTATGACGACCGCATGAGCGAGATCTTCTTCCGCCAGCTCGACCTGCCCACGCCGGACGTCAACCTCGGCGTCGGTTCCGGCTCGCACGCGGTGCAGACGGCGAACATCATGATCGCGCTCGAGCAGGAGTTCCTCGCCCGCCCGCCGGCCCTGGTCATGGTCTATGGCGACATCAACTCGACGGCCGCGGCAGCCCTGGTGGCCTCCAAGCTGCACATCCCCATGGCGCACGTCGAGGCGGGCCTGCGCAGCTTCGACATGACGATGCCCGAGGAGATCAACCGGCGGGTGACCGACCAACTGTGCGACCTCCTGTTCGTCACCAGCCCGGAGGCGATCGACCACCTGCAGCGCGAAGGCATGGCGACGTCGAGCATCCACTTCGTGGGCAATCCCATGATCGACACCCTGCTCTCCAGTCTCGACAAGCTGGATCCCGCCGGGGTGCGGGCCGAGTTCGGCCTGCCGGAGCGCTTCGACGTCGCCACCCTGCACCGGCCGGCGAACGTCGACTCTCCGGATGCGGTTCGAGCCCTGGTGCAGGCATTGCACGGGGTCGCCGACCTCCTGCCCATCTTCATCCCGCTGCACCCCCGTGGTCGCGCCAACCTGGTGGGCGCCGGCATCGATGCGCACCCCGGCATCCACCTCATGGACCCCCTCGGCTACCTCGAGTTCATCGCCATGGTCCGTGGCTCCGCACTCGTGCTCACGGATTCCGGCGGGGTGCAGGAGGAGACGACCATCCTCGGCGTCCCCTGTCTCACCATGCGCCCGAACACCGAGCGGCCGATCACCATCACCCATGGCACCAACCGTCTGGTGCGGGTGGACGAGCTCGTCGCGGAGGCCACCCTGGCGCTGGCACGGGACCCCGATGCGGCACACGCCACGCCACCGCTATGGGACGGCCACGCGGGCGAGCGCATCGCGGACATCGTCGTCGACTGGCTTGCCCGACGCTGACCCGCTCAGCGGGCAAAGGCCGCGCCGAACGACTACCCTAGGTCCGTTTGGATGAGGGAGGGCTCGTGTCGGTTGATCTGGTCGTCGTCGGTCTTGGGTACGTCGGTCTGCCACTGGCGCAGGCGGCGTGCGGAGCGGGCCTGTCCGTCCGCGGCTACGACCTGCACCCGGGGCTGGTTGCCGGGCTGAATTCCGGCGTCTCGCACGTCGATGACCTCTCCAACGACGACATCGCCGCCATGCTCGGCCAGGGCTTCAGGGCGACGACGGACGATGCGGTGCTCGCCGAAGCCGACACCATCGTCATCTGTGTGCCGACGCCGCTGAGCCCTGAGGGTGGTCCTGACCTCGGTGCCGTCCTCGGAGCCACCCGAGCGGTGGCCAAGCACCTGCACCGCGGCCAGCTCATCGTGCTGGAGTCGACCACCTACCCGGGCACCACCGATGAGGACGTGCGCCCGATCCTGGAGGCCGGTGGCCTGGTCGCCGGGGCCGACTTCAACCTCGCCTTCTCGCCCGAGCGCATTGATCCGGGCAACCCCGTCTACGGCATGATCAACACCCCCAAGGTCGTGGGCGGGCACACCCCCGCCTGCACCGAGCGGGCAGCGGCCTTCTACGGACGGTTCGTGAAGACCGTCGTGCGCGCGGCGGGCACCCGCGAGGCGGAGATGGCCAAGCTGATCGAGAACACCTACCGGCACATCAACATCGCGCTCGTGAACGAGATGGCGCAGTTCTGCAAGCCGCTCGGCATCGACGTCTGGGACGCCATCAACGCCGCTGCGTCGAAGCCCTTCGGATTCCAGGCCTTCTTCCCCGGTCCGGGCGTGGGCGGGCACTGCATCCCCATCGATCCCAACTACCTCTCCCACCGCGTGAAGACCCTGCTCGGCCAGCCCTTCCGCTTCGTCGAGCTCGCGCAGGAGATCAACGCGGGCATGCCCGCCTACGTGAAGCGACGCATCCAGGACATGCTCAACGAGCAGGGGAAGAGCCTCAAGGGTGCGCGCGTGCTCCTGCTCGGCGTGACCTACAAGCCGGACATCGCCGACCAGCGCGAGAGCCCGGTGCGCCCCTTGGCGCGGCAACTGCTCGCGAGCGGCGCGCACGTCGTCTTCCACGACCCCTATGTCCCGCACTGGAACATCGACAATGAGCACGGACATCCGGCACCGACCGACCGCGTGCTCGAGTCCGAGGCGGACGCGGTCGAGGCGGCCAGTTCCGCCGACATCGTCGTGCTGCTCATGCCGCACAAGGGCTATGACCTCGACGCCATCGTCGCTGCCTCCAAGCAGCTGCTCGACACCCGCGGCAAGCTGAGCGCAGCGAATGTGGAACGGTTGTAGGTGGACGCACTCACGAGCGAGGAGGCTGCGGCCCTCGCCACCCGATCCGGCCTGCACCGCGTCGACCAGGCGGGCGAGTTCGTGGCGTACCTGCAGGAATGCTGGCGCCTGCGGTACTTCACCTGGAACTACGCAGTCTCACGCACCATCCTGGAGACCATCCAGAACCGGCTGGGCCTCTTCTGGCAGGTGCTGAACCCGCTCCTCCTCACCGCGGTGTACTACCTCGCGTTCGGTCTCCTGCTGGGCACCGCCAAGGACTCGACGAACTTCCTGGTGTTCCTCGTCGGCGGGGTGTTCACCTGGCAGTTGTTCGCATCCGCACTGCAGAGCGGCTCCCTGGTCCTGTCCGCCACTCGGGACCTCACGGAATCGCTGCTGTTCCCGCGCATCCTGCTGCCCATCGCGGTGGCCACCCAGGAGACCCTCGGTGCCCTCGGTGCCGCGGTCGTCATGTACCCGATCGCCATGATGAGCGGCATCCGCCCCTCATGGACCTGGCTGCTGCTGCCGTTCTCGTTCATCCTCACCTCGATGTTCGCACTGGGCGTGAGCCTGTTCACCTCGCGCTGGGTCGAGCGCGTGCACGACCTGCGGCAGTTCGTCCCGATCGTCCTGCGCATGCTGATGTTCGTGTCAGGTGTCTTCTACGACGTCACCATCCGCTTCCACAAGGCACCGCATGTGATCCGCACGATCGCCAACTTCAACCCGCCGTCGATCCTGCTGAAGCTCACCCGCACCGTGTTCCTGCCCGACCAGTTGCCCGCTGCGCATGAGCTGATCTGGATCTTCGCCATCACGTTCCTGCTGCTCGTGTTCGGCTTCGTGTCGTTCTGGCGGGGGGAGCGCCGCCATGGCTGACGAGAACGCAACCGACGAGCGCGACCTGATTCTCATCGCCGACCACATCACCATCGAGTACGAGGTGCTGGCGCAGCGACACGGCCGGTCGGCGGCGGAGCGCATCGTGTCCCAGGTGATGGGGCGCAAGCAGATCATCCACGCCGTGAAGGACGTCTCGTTCGTCCTGCGCCGCGGCGATGCGCTGGGGCTGATCGGCAGCAACGGCTCCGGCAAGTCCAGCCTGGTGCGCGTCCTCGCCGGCCTGCAGCGACCCACCAAGGGCGCAGTCTGGGCCACCTCGACGCCATCGATGCTCGCCATGTCCGGCGTGATGATGCCCGATCTCAGCGGTGCCCGGAACATCCGCCTCGGCCTGCTCGCCCTCGGCCTCACGCCCGACGAGGTCGCCGACCTCTACCCGCACGTCATCGAGATCACCGGCCTCCGCGAGTCCATCCACCTGCCGGTGCGCACCTACTCATCGGGCATGCGGGCCCGCCTGAAGTTCGGCATCGCCACGGCGCGCGCCCCCGAGATCCTGCTCGTCGACGAAGCCCTCGGCACCGGTGACTCACGTTTCCGGGCGTCCGCGGAGGCGCGACTGGCCGAGATCCAGAGCAACGCCGGCGCGGTCATCGTCGTGAACCACAACGCGGCGACCATCGAGGAGACGACGAAGACCTGCATCTGGATGGAGAAGGGCATCGTCCGCGCCTCCGGGCGCACGTCCGACGTGCTTCCGATGTACGAGGAGTTCCTCGGCACGCAGAAGAAGCACTGACCCGTGCGCGTGCTCGTCTGCACGGTGGTGCACCACACGACGGACGCGCGGATCTTCCGCCGCGAGATCGGCGCCCTGCGTGAGGCCGACATCGCCATCACCGCCATCGCCCCTTGGCCCGAGTCGGACGCATCGGACCCGGCCTACTTGAAGGTGGCGATACCGCGCGCGGTCGGACGGCGCCGCTTCGCGTCGTGGCGGAGTGCGCGTGCGCGCATCTCTGCACTCGCCGTCGACGCAGACGTCCTGCTCATCCACGACCCGGAACTGCTCGTCATCGTGCCCTGGCGCGAGCTGCGGCGTCTCGGCGTGCGCGTGATCTGGGATGTCCACGAGGACCTGGCGGCCGCGCTGGCCGTGAAGGCCTACCTTCCCGTCCCGCTGCGCCGGGTGCTCGTCCCCGCGGTGCACCTGCTCGAGCGACTGGCGGAGCGGCGGGCGTCACTGCTCCTCGCGGAGACGGCATACGCGCAGCGGTTCGGGCGACGACATGCGGTGGTGCTCAACCTGCCCCCGGTACCCGACCTGCTGCCCTCGGGTGAGCGGAAGCGGCAGGCCATCTACGTCGGGTCCATCACGAGGGCGCGCGGCCTCGACGAGATGCTGGCGATG
>DAHWFQ010000163.1:0-4341 GCA_027324895.1 Actinomycetota bacterium
CTTGAGCGCGTCGGCATTGCTGATTCCGCGAGCGGAGTCCCGGGCCGCGGCGACCGTCGGCTCGTCGATGAGCGTGATGCCGTGGCCCGCCTTGCGCAGGGCCTCGAGCAGGTAGGGCAACGCGCGCGCCGCGCGACCTCCGCCGGCATTGCGATTGCCGATGACCGCTACATGTGCCATGTCAGTCCAAGGGTGAGGCTTCGTCGTCCGCCCAGCGATCGTAGTCAACGAGCGAGCCGGAGCGCCGACGACGACGGTCGTTCAACATGGCGATCCCGATGGCACCGAAGATGAGCGTCATGATGGGGACGGCCAGCAACGTCATGTTCACGGGGTCCCCGGTGGGTGTGGCGAGGGCACCGAAGACCAGGCTGCCCACGATGATCCAGCGCCAGGAGCGCAGCAGGGTGCGACCGCGCAGCACGTTCGCCAGGTTGAGCACGACGATGAGCAACGGCGACAGGAAGCCGACGCCGAAGACGAGCAGCATCTGGAAGAAGAACGAGATGTAGTGATCGACGGAGATGATATTCTGCACACCGGTCGGCGTGAACCCGAAGAGCACGACCAGTCCGGCCGGCAGCAGCGAGTAGCCGAGGAGCGCGCCGCCGACGAAGAGCGGGACCGCGGCGGCCACGAAGGTGAGCGCCCAGCGCCGTTCATGACGATGCAGGCCCGGGGTGATGAAGCGCCACAACTGGTACAGCCACACGGGCATGGCGAGCACGATGCCACCGACCATGGCGATCTCGACCTGCAGCGTGAAGGGGTCGGCGACACCGTTGAGCGCGAGCAGGATCTGCTGGTTGTGGTGGCTCTTCACGACGTCGTCGAAGGGGCGCCTGAGCCAGGCGAACAGGGTGGGGTACTCGTACCAGGCGACCGCCATGCCGACCAGGATGGCCAGACCGCTCCGAACGATCCGGGTGCGCAACTCGCGAAGGTGCTCCACGAGGGGCATGGTGCCGTCGCGCGACTGCTTGCGGCGGCTCATGTGCTACTTCGTGCCGTCTTCTTCCGGCTTGTCCTTCTCGTCCGCCTTGAGCTCGGCCTTGAAGATCCGAAGCGATCGTCCGAGGCCCCGCGCAGCGTCGGGCAGGCGCTTGCCGCCGAACAGCACCAGCAGCACGAGGAGCAGGATCAGCACCTCAGGTGCGCGCAAACCGTCAAACATGGGCTCGTCCTTTCGTGACGATCACAGGCTAGCGGCTGGTGGACGGACCCTCGACAAGCGCGGCGTATGCCTCGCGTGCGGATTTCCTGCGCTGCTCGGCCGCCTCCGCGACGCGCAGCGGGCTGATGCAGCGGATCCCGTGCCCGCAGGCGACGAGCCAGTTGGTGAGCCAGGCGTCGTCGCCGAACTCGATGGTGGCCACGATCCGCTGCGAGCGCTCGGTGACGGTGGCGGGGACGCCCTCCAGCAGGTACTCGGCCCCCAGGGGAAGCTCGATGACCGCACGGTTCTGCGGAGTGCCGGGCTCCCCCGGCAGGGCCACGCGGGGTTCGCTGGGGCCGGCCAGCGCGCACGAGCGCATGCGATCCAGGCGGAAGGTGCGTGATGCCTCTGCGGAGTGGCACCAGCCGATGAGGTAGTCGAAGCCGTCGGCGCTCACCAGGTTCAGCGGCGTGACAACCCGTTCCGAGATCTCATCACGTACCGGGTGCGAGTAGACGATGGCGAGGTCGCGCGCACTGCGGATGGCTGCGACGATGACTTCCGCGAAGGGATCGGCCTGCACCTGCACCGCCAGTCCGGCGTCCGGGCTCAGCCCCAACTTGTCCATGAGTCGGGCGATGGCAGCCGCGTCGGAGTCCGGGAGCTGCTGCAGGGCCTGCAGTCCGAGGAGCAGCGTGGAGGACTCCTCCGATGAGAGCTGCAGGGGACGCACCAGACCCTGCGCGTCGTACACGGTGACGGTCTCGTCCTCGAAGTAGATGTCGACGAGCTCGCCGCCGTAGAGGCCAGGACCGGTGACGCTCACCAGCGAGAGGTCGGCTTCGAGGGCGGCGATGGTCATGCCGAAGTGGGCTGCGGCGTCGGCCTTCGAGATCCCCGAATGGGCGGACAGCCAGGGCAGCAGGGTGAGCAGCCGTCGCAGGCGTTCGTTGGAGGACTCAGTCACGGGTTGCCTCCCCGAGGTGCGCGAGCACCCGTTCCCGGAGCTCGTCCGGTGCCAGGACGAGCACAGCCGGCGCGGCGGCCGCCAGGGCGCCCACCTCGTGCACGTCCTCGGGGATCGACACCTCGAGCACATCGTGGGTGACCCCACCCAATGCTCGCGTTCCGACCACGGTGCCGCGGACCCGCCAGACCTGGCCGCGCCCGGGTGCCACGAGCAGGGTGGCCGAAGTCGTGCGAGCCGCGTCCGGTTCAGTGCCGAGCAGGGTCGGCCAGGCGGGATCAGGCGCCTGGGTCGCCCGGCCGGCGGGTTGGACGGAGCCGGCGATGCGGCTGGTGCGGAAGGAACGCACCGCGCTTCGATCCAGATCGAAGCCGATGCAGTACCAGCCGCCGTTCCGCGACAGCAGCCCCCAGGGCTCGACACGCCGTTGCATGGGCACCGTGTCGCCGGGGCGACGGTAGTCGAAGGTGACCGCGTGGCGGGCGCGGATGGCGGCACGCAATGGCTCGAGGTAGGCATCAGCCCGCACCGTCACCCGCGGCGCGGGATCGGTGAGGAACTCGGCCCCGAACACCTCCAGCTTGTGCAGCGCACCCCGGGCCATGGCCTGCCATGTGCCCTTGTCCCAGGCCTCGGCCGCCAGCGAGAGCAGCCGCAGTTCCTCGGCGTCCAGAGCGGGCAGGGTGAGCAGGGCGTCGCTGCCCAGGACGTACGCGTGCTCGTCCTCGTGCCAGCTGTCCCGCTGCACGACCTCCAGCACCACGCCGACGTCACGCAGGTCCCGCTTGTCCCGCTCCAGCATGCGCTCGTAGGCCTCGTCACTGGCGCAGCGCGCGTAGTCGTCGACCAACCCGCGCAGCTCCGCACGCGTGATGCCGCGACGACCGCGCGCCTTGATCATGAAGACGAGGCACATGAGGCGCTCGGTGCGGTGGGCCGCAGCGCTGGGACGGACGGTGCGGGTCGGTTCGGCGTCGGGTTCATTCGTGGGCGCGACGGATGAACGCGTGTTGCGGTCACCGCCGGCCATCTACGCCTCGAGTAGGTCGATGACGAAGACGAGGGTGCGCCCGGACAGGCGGTGGCCGCCGCCGGCCGGACCGTAGGCGGTCTCAGGCGGGCAGACCAACTGGCGACGTCCTCCCACCTTCATGCCCGGGATACCGTCCTGCCAGGCCTTGATCAACCCGCGCAACGGGAAGCGGATGGGCTCGCCGCGGTCCCACGAGGCGTCGAACTGTTCGCCGGTCTCGAAGTCCACGCCGACGTAGTGCACGAGCACGGTGCCCCCCGCTGCCACCGCGTTACCCTCACCGACCACGAGGTCGGTGATCTGGAGTTCGGTGGGCGCGGGGCCTTCGATGAAGTCGATGGACGGCTTGCTCATCTGCTGCTGCCTTTGCTCGGGTGTGGGGATCAGGGGATGGACACGAGGTCGACGACGAAGATCAGGGTCTCATTGGGCGCGATGCCCGAGCCCGCGGGCGGGTTGGCGCCGTAGGCCAGGCTTCCGGGGATGACGAGCAGGCGACGCCCGCCCACCTTCATGCCGACCAGGCCCTGCTGCCAGCCGAGGATCACCCCGCTCAGTGGGAAGCTGGCGGTGGTCTTGGCATCCCAGGAGGCGTCGAACTGCTTGCGCGACAGCGCCCCGATGCCGACGTAGTTGACCGTGACGTTGTCGGTCGCCTGCACGGCGGCTCCGGTGCCGGCGACGATGTCCTTGACGATGAGATGGGTGACGTTGCCCGCACCCTTGGCGATGCCGATCGTCGGCTTCTGCCCCAGGGGCCCGGACACGGAGTAGGCGGTGCCGTCGGCAGTCGACGTGGTGGCGCTGCTCGTCGGCGTGGTGCGGCTCGGCGTGGGCGTCGGCTGCGGGGAGGAAGTGCAGGCGGCAAGGGCCAGGGAGAGCGCGCCAAGGGCGACGAGGGGCTTGATACGCATGGAGGGAGCCTAGCGAAGCCGGGGCTCAGCCCATGGACGCGATCAGTCGATCCACCCGTGCATCCACCGATGCGAACGGGTCCTTGAGCATCACCGAACGATTGCCGTGGTCGGCGATCTTCAGCTGCGTCCAGTCCACGGTGTGCTCGGTCTGTGTGCGCATCGCTGCTGCGATGAAGTCCCCGCGCAGCTTGGCCCGGGTCGTCTGCGGCGGCACCGTGCGCGCGGCCGCGACCGCTTCCTCCTCGACGACCGTGGCAACCAGTCCACG
>DAHWFQ010000184.1:0-7441 GCA_027324895.1 Actinomycetota bacterium
ACGAGAAGATGGTGTCGAACATCCAGGAGGTACGTGCCCGCGGAGCGCACACCATCGTGCTCGCGGAGGAGGACGACGAGAGTGTGGTCGCCTATGCGGACCACATCATCCGCATCCCCGCCTGTTCGACGTTGCTGCAGCCGCTCGTCGCCACCGTGCCATTGCAGGTCTTCGCCTGCGAGATGGCGACGCTCCGCGGCTTCGATGTGGACCAGCCGCGCAACCTCGCCAAGTCCGTGACCGTGGAGTAGTCGTGATCGTCGGCATCGGAGTGGACGTCGTTGACATCGAACGCTTCCGGACGGTGTCGATGCGGACGAGCGCATTCGCCGAACGCGTGTTCACCGACGTCGAGCGCTTCCACAGCGGTGGTGCACCGCGCTCGATGCCGTCGCTCGCCGCCCGCTTCGCCGCCAAGGAGGCGGTCGCCAAGGCACTCGGCGCACCCGCCGGGCTGGGTTGGCACGACGTCGAGGTCACGCGCGACGAGGCCAGCCGGCCGCGCCTCACCATCCGCGGGCACTCGCTGGAGATCGCGTCCGGATTGGGCGTGACCGACTGGCACCTTTCCCTCACGCACGACGCCGGCATCGCTGTGGCATACGTGATCGCGGAGCACCGCGAATGAACCTGCCGGTGCTCTCCGCAGACGCCGTGCGCGCTGCGGAACGGCAGTTCCCGGAAGCCCGGGACTCGGGATTGCTCATGCAGCGTGCGGCCACGGCGGTCGCCACCGAGTGCCTCACCATCCTCAAGGACAGCGGCGGCGTCGTCGGACGGCATGTGCTCCTGCTCCTGGGTCCCGGCGACAACGGCGGGGACGCGGCGTTCGCGGGGGCACGGCTCGCCCAGCGCGGGGCGGCGGTGTTCGCGCTCCCCGTCGCCGACCGCGTGCATGAGGAGGGTTCGCGCGCGTTGCGCGTCGCTGGTGCCCGCATGGTCGACGTCGACGGCGCCCTCGCGCTGTTCGATCGTGTGGACCTCGTCATCGACGGCATCGTCGGGTTGGGCTCCAGCCGTGCACTCACGGGCACCGCTGCCTTGATGGCGCGCGCCATCACCGACGCCCGCATCTTCACGGTGGCCATCGATGTGCCCTCCGGTGTCGACACCGATACCGGCGCAGTGCCCGGCGTGGCCATCGAGGCCGACATCACCATCACCTTCGGTGGCCTGCGGCGGGCCCATGTCATCGCACCCGCGGCCCTCAACTGCGGTGAGGTCCTGGTGGCGGACATCGGCGTGCCCATGCGATCGCTGGACATCGCCATCACCGGCGAGGGGCACTGGTTCGACCCGCCAAGGCCCGACGCCGACAAGTACGCGCGTGGCGTCGTCGGCGTCGTCACGGGCTCGCGCACGTACCCCGGTGCGGCGCTGCTGTCGACCGGCGCGGCCACGCACAGCGGCTGCGGCATGGTGCGCTACTTCGGCTCCGCCAAGGACGATGTGGTCGCCGCGCATCCGGAGGTCGTGGCCGCCGGGAGGTCCACCATCGGTTCATCGCAGCGCACGGCAGCCTGGCTCGTCGGGTGCGGCATGGGCCTCGACCGGAAGGCTGTCGAGGCCCTGCACACGGTCCTCGACATGCGCGCCCCGGTGGTGGTCGACGCCGATGCGATCACCTTGATCGGCAGGGAGAAGACGCTGCGTGCTGCGCTGCTGGCGAGGCGGGAGAGCGGCGACCTCACGCTCCTGACGCCGCACGCGGGCGAGGCCGCCCGCCTCGCGGCTGCACTCGGCCTGTCGATCGACCTGGAGGCCGACCGCCTGCGTGCTGCCAAGTTGCTGGCCCGCAGCCTCTCCTGCCTGGTGCTGCTCAAGGGGCCCTCGACGCTCATCACCGATGGCGCCAACTTCATCGCCACGCCGTTGCTCGGGGCCAGGCTGGCCACCGCGGGCAGTGGTGATGTGCTGGCCGGGCTGGTAGCCGGCGCCGCAGCGCGTTGGGCCGCGCAGGCCGCCTTCGGCCCGCGCGAGTTCATGGAACTGGCCGGTGCCAGCGCCCTCCGCCATGCGGCTGCCGCGGGCGTGGCCGACATCACCGCTTCCGATCTGCTGGTTGGGCTGGCCGACGCCTCGTCGGCCACAATGGCACCGTGATCAACCCCGTTGGCCCTGCCCGTGCCGTCGCCGAGATCGACCTGACGGCCTATGCCGCGAACGTGCGTGCGCTGAAGTCGTTGCTCGGCAGTGCCCAGCTCATGTGCGTGGTGAAGGCGGACGCCTACGGGCATGGTGCCGCTGAGTGCGCCCGGGTGGCCCGCGCAGCGGGAGCGGACTGGCTCGGCGTGGCCTTCGTCGACGAGGCCATCGACCTCCGGACGGGAGGCGACAGCGGTCCCCTGCTGGCGTGGCTGCTGGACGAGCACGACGACCTCGAGCGGGCGGTCGCGCTCGACATCGACCTCAGCGTGGCGAACGCCGCGCAGTTGCGCCGCGTCATCGCCGCCCACCGGGCTGCTGGTCGGCGCCCGCGCGTGCACATCGAAGTCGACACCGGCCTGTCACGAGGCGGGGCGGCGCCGGAGACCTGGCGGGCGCTGTTCCGGGAGGCGGCGCACCTCGACGTCGTGTCCATCTGGTCGCACCTCGCCTGCGCCGACGAGCCCGCGCATCCGGCGAACGACGCGCAGAGGGCCGAGTTCGAGCGCGCGCTCAGCGTGGCCGCTGCCTGCGGTGTGACGCCGCGCCTGCGCCACCTCGCCAACTCCGCGGCCGCGTTGACGCGACCGGACATGCACTATGACCTGGCGCGCATCGGCATGGCCTCCTACGGGGTCTCGCCCATGAATGACAACGCCGAGCAGTTCGGCCTGCGCCGCGTGATGACGGTGCGCGCGAGCATCGCCAACGTGCGCGATGTCCCCGCGGGTGCCGGCGTCTCCTACGGCCATCGCTACCTGACGACCCGGCCCTCGCGGCTGGCCCTGCTCCCGCTGGGCTACGCCGACGGATTGCCGCGCGCAGGCACCAATGTCGCGCCGGTGGCGGTGCGCGGACAGCGCCTGACCGCGTCCGGGACCATCTGCATGGACCAGTTCGTCGTCGACGTCGGCGATCTCGACTTCGCCATCGGAGAATCGGTCACCATCTTCGGCGCCCAGGGCCCGAGTGCCGAGGAGTGGGCACAGGCGTGCAGCACCGTCGGCTACGAGATGACGACGCGCCTGGGCGCCCGCCTGGCCAAGCGCTTCCTGGGCGGGGCCTGAGGCATGCGGGTGGCGACCGCCGAGGCCATGCGTGCCCTCGGAGTGGAACTCGGTGCCCTGCTCAGGGCCGGTGACCTGGTGATCCTCGACGGCCCGCTCGGTGCCGGCAAGACCACGTTGGCACAGGGGATCGCCGAGGGCCTTTCCGTGCGCGGCCCCGTCACCTCACCCACCTTCGTCATCGCGCGCACGCACCCGTCGCTCATCGGAGGGCCGGCGCTCGTGCATGTCGACGCCTATCGCATCGAGACATGGGACGAACTCGAGGACCTCGGCTTCGGCTTCGAGGCCGAGCAGAACGTCATCGTGGCCGAGTGGGCCGCGGGGCGCATGGATGACGTGAGTGACGATCGCCTGCTGGTGCACATCGAGCGCGCGGATGATGATGAGCGCACGGTGCACATCAGCGCATTCGGAGCGCGTTGGGAGGGTGTCGATGTTCCTGCTCGGGATTGACACCGCAACGCCCGTCATGAGCGTGGCACTCGTGCGCAACGGCATCGTGCTGCGCGACGGAACCTTCGGCGACCCGGCGGGACCGCAGATGCACGGCGAGCGCCTGATGCCGCTCATCAGCGAGGTGCTCGACGGCGTCCGGCTGCGCGAACTCGACGGCATCGCCGTCGGGGTGGGCCCGGGTCCGTACACGGGCCTGCGCGTCGGGCTGGTCACCGCGCAGACACTCGCCTACGCCGCGGGCATCGCGGTGTTCGGTGTGAGTTCCCTCGACGCCATCGCGCACGGCGCCAGACGCGCGGGCCATGTCGGCCGCTTCGTCGCGAGCATCGACGTCAAGCGCAGGGAATTCGCGGCGGCCACCTACGACGAACACGACCACCCGGTGTTCGGCCCCCGCCTCGTGCCCGCAGAGGCGGTGCGCCATGGGGCCACGCCGCATGCCGCGGATGTGGCGCTCGTGGCCATCGTGCGGGCCCTGCGCGGCGAGGAGCAACCGCTGACGCCGCAGTACCTGCGCCATCCGGACGCCACGGTGTCGAGCGGACGGAAGTCCACGGTGCAGCGATGACGACGATCACCGAGTTCGGCTGGTGGCACATCCCCGCCGCCACCGAGATCGAGCGCGAACTCTTCTCCATCCAGCCCTGGGGCGAGGCCCTGTTCTGGGCCGACCTGGCGGCGGATGACCGCGTCCTGTTCGCGGCCGTCGACGAGTCGGGTTCCCTCCTCGGCTACGCGGACATCGCGATGTCGGCGGGCGAGGCGGAGATCCTCAACATCGCGGTGCGCACTGGGCAGCAGGGGCGCGGCATCGGCTACGCGCTGCTGCAGGCCATGCTCGAAGCGTCCGCGAAGGCGGGCGCGCATCGCGTGCTGCTCGAGGTGCGCGAGGGCAACGAGGTCGCACTCTCGCTGTACCAGCGCAACGGCTTCTCCGTGGTCGGCCGGCGGCCCAACTACTACGCGGTCGGCGTGCACGCGGTCCTGATGGAGCGTCATGACTGAGCCGCTTGTCCTCGGCATCGAGACCTCATGCGATGAGACGGGAGTCGGCATCGTCCGCGGATACCAGCTGCTCGCCGATGCCGTCGCCACCAGCGTCGAGGAGCATGCTCGCTTCGGTGGGGTCATCCCCGAGGTGGCGGCACGCGCGCACCTCGAAGCGATGGTGCCGGCGATCAGGCGCGCCTGCTTCGAAGCCGGTGTCTCCGTGCACGACGTGGATGCGGTGGCAGTGACTTGCGGGCCTGGGCTCGTCGGCGCGCTGCTCGTCGGCGTCGCCTCCGCCAAGGCCCTTGCATTCGCGCTGGGGAAGCCGCTCTACGGCGTGAACCACCTTTCCGCGCACGTCGCCGTCGATCGCCTCGAGCACGGGCCACTGCCACAACCTGCGATCGCCATGCTCGTGAGTGGAGGGCACTCGTCGCTGCTGCGCGTCGATGACGTCTCCTACGCCGTGACCTCGCTCGGGCACACGCTCGACGATGCCGCCGGGGAGGCCTTCGACAAGGTGGCACGCCTGCTCGGCCTCGGCTTCCCGGGTGGGCCCGCGATCGATCGCCTTGCGGTTGAAGGCGATTCGGCGGCCATCGCCTTCCCACGCGGGCTCACCACGCGCGCTGAGATGGAGCGCCATCGCTTCGACTTCTCCTTCTCCGGGCTCAAGACGGCGGTGGCGCGCTGGGTCGAGCATGCCGAGCGCGACGGGCGCACCATCCCCGTCGCCGACGTCGCCGCGTCCTTCCAGGAGGCCGTCGTCGACGTGCTCACGCGCAAGGCGCTCGACGCCTGTGCGCATGAGGGCATCGAGCACCTGCTCATCGGCGGTGGCGTGGCGGCGAATTCCCGTTTGCGCGGGATGGTGTTCGAGCGCGCGGCTGAGGCGGGCGTCGAGGTGCGCGTGCCGTCGCCCCGGCTGTGCACGGACAACGGCGCCATGGTGGCTTCGCTCGGCGCGCAACTGGTGGCGTCCGGCATCGCACCGAGCGCCCTCGACTTCGCCGTGGACAGCTCGCTCCCGATCGACACCGTGACGGTCTGACCCAGCCCGCGACGGCTGTCAGCCTGTGCAGATGATCGCCGTCGGGGCGTCGCCGATGCGGGTGAGGGCCACCACGAGGTTGGCGCGGCCCTGGCTCCGCCTCAGCCATTCCCTGCGCAGTGCTTCGGTGTCGAGGTTGAGACCGCGCTTCATGACCGTCAGCGTGCCTGCGCCGAGCGCGGCCACCGCTGCGCCCACACGCCTGCGGTCGAAGGGCAGCACCTCGAGCACGCGATAGGCCGTGTGGAAGGGCGACGGCTCGGGCGCCTCGGCGCTGGTGAGGAAGCCGATGTGCTCGTCGATGCGCGTGGCCCCCGTCGCGGCGGCCAAGGTCGTGACGAGGTGCGAGCGCGTGACCACCGGTGCCACGTCGAGAAGGTACGCACCGGGCGCGGTGACGGCACCGGACGTCGGCATCGAGCTGTCGAGGACCCTCCGGCCGCCGTGCGAGATGGCGAGCGCAGTGCGCTCGGGCAGGTCGGCGAATCCCTGGAACCACAGGCTCGCCTCGACCAGGTCACCATCGACGGCTGCCCACACGGCCGAGCCGCCGGCGGGGATGAGCGCGTGATCGATGCCGGGTGCCACCTTGACCACAGTGCGCGGCCGGCGTGCGGCGAGCGCCTCGATCCAGGGCCAGGGGGGCGACCACTGCGACGGGTCACTCATGCGGTGACCGGTGAGCCCGTCGATGCTCCGTGGCGCCGCCGCATCGCGGCGCGCGGGGTCGAGGAACAGGGTGTCCACCGCGGCGAGCACCGGCTCCAGGACGGCGTCGTCCAGCACGTCACCGACCCGCAGTGTCACGGCCAGCTGCCTGACGTTCTCGACGGCGAGGGCGGCCGTGCGCGCATCGATCTCCACCGCGATGACGTCCATGCCCGCCGCGGCCAGCGCGCGCGACTCGAGGCCCAGTCCGCAACCGAGGTCCGCGACCGCATGCGCGCCGAACGCGTGCAGGCGCTCCGCCCGCCACTGCGCGAGCACCGGTCGGGTGGCCTGTTCGAGGCCATCCCGCGTGAACCACAGATCGTCCACGGGTTGGCCCCAACGGCGGGACGCCCGCGCCCGCAGCTCGGCCTGGGTGAGCACGGCAGCCCGTTGCTGCGACGAGAGCCCGAAGCGCCGCTCCAGCGCTGCCCCCAGTCGGAGCGGGTCCGACGGCCCCGCAACTACCGCGGCCTGGGCGAAGGCGAGTGCCTCCGCGGCTGCAGGCGAGCAGATCCAGGGGACGGTCACCGGCCCATCCTCGCGCAGCTGGTCGCGGCCCAGGGGGAGCAGCAGGGCGCGAGGCCTGCAGCCCAGTGTGGCCGAGACCCCCCCACAGCCCCGGATTGGCGCACCGTGGCCCCCCCGATTAGCATTCCATCTAGCACTCTCGGGTCGAGAGTGCTAACGGATTCGTCGGCACCCGCGACGACGTCGAATCCATGTCCCGTTCGTCAACTCGCGAAAGTGGAGGTAGACCGTGTCGGTCACCCTCAAGCCGCTCGAGGACCGCATCGTCGTTCAGGCTCTTGAAGCCGTGCAGACGACCGCCTCGGGTCTCGTCATTCCCGACACCGCCAAGGAGAAGCCGCAAGAGGGCAAGGTTCTTGCCGTCGGTCCCGGCCGCTTCGAAAACGGAACACGCCTTCCGCTCGACGTGAAGGAAGGTGACGTCGTCATCTTCTCGAAGTACGGCGGCACCGAGGTCAAGTACAACGGCGAGGAGTACCTCATCCTCTCC
>DAHWFQ010000187.1:0-14659 GCA_027324895.1 Actinomycetota bacterium
GACCGGAACAGCCCGGTTCCCCTCTACTACCAACTCTCGCAGGAACTCGAGCGGATGATCCGGGACGGCGACGTCCTGCCCGGCGACCGCATCGACACCGAGGTCGAGCTCGCAGCCAAGTTGGGGCTCAGCCGCCCCACCGTGCGCCAGGCCATCCAGGACCTGGTGAACCGTGGTCTGCTCGTCCGTCGGCGCGGCGTCGGGACGCAGGTGCTGCACTCGCAGATGCGTCGCTCCGTCGAACTCACCAGCCTGTTCGACGACCTCACAGAGGCCAAGCACAGCCCGACCACGACGGTGCTCTCGCTCTCGATCAAGCCGGCCGACGAGAAGCTCGCCGAGGAACTGCGCATCCCTGTCGGCGATCGAGTGCTGAACCTGAAGCGCCTGCGCCTGATGGACGGCCGACCCCTGGCGATCATGCGCAACTGGCTGCCCGCCTCCCTGCTCACCACCACCAAGGAGGAGCTGGAGACGGCCGGACTCTACGAACTGCTCCGCAACAACGGCATCAACCTGCGCATTGCCAACCAGCGCATCGGTGCGGCCTCGGCAACGGCCGCGGAGGCGCGACTCCTCGGCGTCAAGCAGGGCACGGCGCTGCTCGTCATGGAGCGCACCGCATTCGACGACACGGGCCGGGTGGTCGAAACCTCGTCGCACAAGTACCGCGCCGACTCATACTCCTTCGAGACGACGCTGGTCGCGCGCTGACGGATCAACCGTCAGGCAGCGAGGACGTCCGTCAGGCGTCGGGGTTGGGAAGCGTGACGTCGCGCACGAAGGCCTCGAGGTCGCTCGTCGCCTGCAGGAACTGACGCAGGGTGCGTACGGTCGCACCGTAGGAATCGAACTCCGCATATGTCATGCCCTGCTCGTCGTATGCCTTGTCGAACTCCGGTCCGATCCGGCGCAAGCCATCCAGGATCGCGGGATCGATGGGCGTGTGCAGCCGGTCCGCGGCGTCGATACCACTGGCATTCGCCTTCTGCTGCCAGGCGAAGGGCGGCGAGATGACGACGTCACCACCCATGAGCTCGCTCCAGTGCAGGTGGTTGCGGAAGGCCGCGACCAGCAGGCGCAGTCGATAGCCACGCTCCTGGTAGATGGCGTAGGCCTTCTTGAAGGCGGCGACGCCGGCCCAGTCACACACCGCGGGATCGACGTCGACATGGCTCCGCTCGACCATGGTGCGCATCCAGTCGTCCGTGCGCCCCGCCATGATCGTGCAGACCGGTCCCATGCTGCTGATGTCCAGTCCGGCGGCCTCGCGCCGCACCAGACCGCGCTCGACGGCTTCCGCCACCGCGATGGCCTGGGCCACGCTGAACGACACCGTGGCGTTGATCGACACGCCGCGATAGGTCGCCTCCTCGATGGCGAGCACACCCGCCGCAGTCACCGGGATCTTCACGATGATGTTCTTCGCCAGCTTCGAGAACTCCTCGGCCCGATCCGCCAGCTTCGCGGCATCGCGGAAGTTCCGCGGGTCGGTCTGGATCGAGAGGCGACCGTTCCGCCCACCGAACTGCTCGAACGCCGGTTCCAGCAACTTCGCCGCATCGACGGACATCCGCTTCACCATGGCCCAGCCGATGGCGTCATCGGTCGCCTGCGGATTGGCCGCCTGGTACTCACGGATGTTCGTCGCCCAGATCTCGGGATGGGCCTTCAGCGTGGTCAGGGCGATGACCGGGTTGCAGGTGGCGCCGACGGCTCCCCAGCCGATCGAGGCCGCCAGCTCGCCGAGGTCGGCGGAGTCGTTCCAGAGCACGCTCGGCATGCTCTCGCTCATGTCGAGGAAAGGTGAGATGGTCATGTCGGTCCCGGGTTCAGTTCTGGGTGGGGAAGCCGAGGTTGATGCCACCGTGGCTGGGGTCGAGCCAGCGTGAGGTGATGACCTTGCCGCGGGTGAAGAAGTGGACGCCTTCGACGCCGTGGGCGTGGGTGTCGCCGAACAGGGACTGCTTCCAGCCACCGAAGGAGTAGTAGGCGACGGGTACGGGGATGGGCACGTTGATGCCGATCATGCCGACCTGCACCTCGTGCTGGAAGCGTCGGGCGGCGCCCCCGTCGTTGGTGAACAGGGCGGTGCCGTTGCCGTACTCGTGCTGGTTGATGAGGTCGATGCCCTCCTGGAAGGAATGGACCCGCACCACCGCCAGTACCGGGCCGAAGATCTCGTCGCGGTAGATGGACATGTCGGTGCGCACATGGTCGAACAGGGTGGGACCGAGCCAGAAGCCGCCCGCTTCCCCATCGACCACCGGGTCCCGGCCATCGACCACCAGGGTGGCGCCGGCAGCGACGCCTGCATCGACGTACCCGCGCACCTTGTCCCGGTGCGCCCCGGTCACCAACGGCCCCATGTCACAACCCCGACGGCCATCCCCGGTCCGCAACCTCGGCATGCGCTCGGCGATCTTCGCCACCAAGGCATCCGCGATGGTGTCCACCGCCAGCACCACCGAGATGGCCATGCAGCGCTCACCAGCGGAACCGAACCCGGCGTTGATGGCCTGGTCGGCCGCCAGGTCCAGATCCGCGTCCGGCAGCACCAGCATGTGGTTCTTCGCGCCCGCCAACGCCTGCACCCGCTTGCCGTGCCGGGTGCCCGTCTCATAGATGTACTTGGCGATCGGCGTGGAACCCACGAAGGAGATGGACTGCACATCCGGATGCACCAACAACGCATCCACCGCCTCCTTGTCCCCATGGACGACGTTGAACACGCCATCGGGAAGACCGGCCTCCTGCCACATGCGCGCCATCAACATCACCGCCGACGGATCCTTCTCCGAGGGCTTGATCACCACCGTGTTCCCCGCCGCGATCGCAATCGGGAAGAACCACATCGGCACCATCGCCGGGAAGTTGAACGGCGAGATGATCCCCACCACGCCCAACGGCTGACGGATCGAGAACACATCCACCCCCGTCGACACCTGCTCCGAGAACCCACCCTTCAGCAGATGCCCCAGACCACACGCGAACTCCACGACCTCCTGACCACGCGTCACCTCACCCAAGGCATCAGACAACACCTTGCCGTGCTCCGCCGTGATCAACGCCGCCACCTCACCCTTACGGGCATTGAGGATCTCCCGGAACGCGAACAACACCTGCGTACGACGCGTCACCGACGTATCACGCCAACCAGGGAACGCCGCCCGCGCCGCCGCCACCGCCGCATCAACCGTCACCGCAGACGCGAAATCCACCCGACCGGACACCTGCCCCGTCGCCGGATCAAACACATCACCAGCCCGCCCCGCGTCACCGGCCCACTCAGCCCCATCGATCCAATGCGTGATACGTGCGGTCATTGCTGCTCCCTGTTCCTTCCAGTCATGGCAGCGGTCACTGCCCCGACTCCACTCCCAGGAACCCGAGCCTGGTCTCCGCTGACTCGAGCCGATCGCGTGCTTCGGCGAGTGGCGGACACCCGGGCAAGGCTCCTGGTGCGCTGCCCACAGGCTAGTGTCGTGCACCCATAACGTCAATATGTCTTGACATTTGCGCCGAATGGTCTGGCGCTGTTCACCAACGGGCGGATATGGTCGAAGCATGATGCGAATTGCAGTGACCGGGGCGACCGGATTCGTGGGCAGCAACATCGCGGAGGTCCTCACGGACCGCGGCCATGAGGTCGTCGGGCTGGTCCGCAGCGAACCGCGGAGGGCGCTGCCCTGGCAGCACGTGCTGGTCGACTTCTCCTCGACTGCCAGCATCGCCGCTGCGCTCGTCGGCGCGGACGCGGTGGTGCACTGCGCGATATCGAACGACTTCCACATGCTGCTCAATGACCGCCCGGGTGCCTATGACGCGTACGTGGGGATGACCCAGCGGGTCACGCGGGCTGCAGTGGCGACTGGCGCACACGTCGTGTACATCTCGACCGACTGGGTGATGGATGGCACGCGGCACCGCTCACCCGAGGACGACTGCGGAAACCCGGTGAACATCTACGGGTTCCTCAAGGCGATGGGCGAACAGGTCGTCCGTGACCTGGCGCCGGAATCGGGCGCCATCTGCCGCATCGGCGGGGTCATGGGTGCGCACCGGCTGCAGGACAGCGGCCCCCGCTCACAGGATGTCGGGTTCGGGTACTTCGTGGTGTCGCTCGTGCAGGCCCTGCAACGCGGTGACCGCTTCGCGGTGTGGGGGGGCCCTTTCGTGAACGAGGTGGCGACGCCCTCGCTGGCGGCCGAGATCGGTGCGGAGGTGGAGCAGGCGATCGCACGCAGGGCCATCGGCACCTTCCACCTCGTCGGCGACGACGCCGTCGGACGCATGGAGCTGGCTCAGCTCGTCTGCGACGTGTTCGGACTCGACGTCGATCTGCTTGACGAGATCGAGGCACCGGAGGAGCAGCGCTTCCCCCAGGCTGTGCCCGTCGACACCTCGCTCGACAACACCCGCACCAAGCAGGCACTCGGCTTGGGGCCGACCCCCTTGCGCGCACTGCTGGAGGCCTTCCGCCGCGAACTCACCTCTGGGACGCTGCAGCCCGTCACGCACTGAGCGCAGGGCACCACAATTGCCCCCATGACATCGACGGACGACGGGGCGGCGGCCGCGGGCCGACGCTCGGCGTTGCTGCACGCCTACGACTCCCAGTTGCGCGAGGACGGCGAGATGTCGTTCGCGCGCAGCGTGCAGCGCGACGGGCCACTGCTGCGTGCAGTCTTCGACGGGGCCTACGGCTTCGTCTCCTACCGATCGCTGGTCGGCTACGACGCCGCAGCTGACGGTGGCCGCCTGGACGACCTGATCGCCCGCACGGTCGCGTACTTCGCGCAGGAGACCCAGGTCCCCGAATTCGAGTGGAAGACGCGCAGCCATGACCTGCCCCTCGACCTCGGGCTCCGTCTGCAGGCGCAGGGCTTGGTGGCCGGGGAAGCCGAGTCGGTCATGATCGGCGAGGCCTCGCTGCTGGCAGCCGTCGTCCCGCTCCCGACGGGCGTGTCGCTGCGGCGCATCGGCTTCGATGCCGACGGCGGCAGCCAACCCGAGGCGCGCACCCGCGCTGATGTCGAACAGGTGCTGGCGACGCAGGTGGAGGTCTTCGGAACCTCGTCCCACACCACCGACGAGTCGATGTACACACGGATCGTCGAGCATGCCGACGTCGTGGAACTGTGGGCTGCCTTCGCGCGCGAGCCGTCAACCGGCCGGGAGATCGTGGTCACGACCGGACGGCTCCAACTCGTACCCGGCACCGAGTTCGCCGGCATCTGGGGCGGCGCCACCCTCCCCGCGTGGCGGGGCCGGGGCATCTACCGGGCACTCACCGCCGCGCGCGCCAGGTCCGCGCTCTCCAAGGGAGTCCGCTACCTGCACAGCGACAGCACCGACTACAGCCGGCCCATCCTCGAACGCTCGGGATTCCTGCACGTGACGTCGACGACGCCCTACATCTGGAAGCGCCCAGCCTGACGACGAGCCCCTGCCGGTCCACGGTGAGGGGCTCGTCGTCCACAGGCGATCGCCGGAGAGTGTCAGCGACCGATCTCGTGCTTCAACGCCTCGAGTTCCGCGCCACCGGCCATGGCCTTCGTGAGCTCCTCGAGGTGCAGCGTTTCGCGCTCGTAGGTGTTCGCCAACCGGCCCCGGTTGAGCAGGTAGAAGCGGTCACCCACCAGCGCCGCGTGATGCGGATTGTGCGTGATGAACACGACGGACACACCGCGCTCCTTCGCCGCCAGCACGTACTTGAGCACGACCCCGGACTGCCGCACGCCCAGGGCCGATGTGGGCTCGTCGAGGATGAGCACCTTGGCCCCGAAGTGCACAGCGCGCGCGATCGCGACGGCCTGGCGCTCGCCGCCGGACAGGGTGCCGATCGGCTGGTTGGTGTCCCGCAGGTCGATGCCCATCTGCAGCAACTGGTCCTTGGTGACGGCCTTCATGCGCTTGACGTCGAGCCACTTGAAGGGACCGACGCCCTTCTGCAACTCGTTGCCCAGGAAGAAGTTCCGCCACACCGACATGAGCGGGATGGTGGCAAGGTCCTGGAACACGGTGGCGATCCCCGCGGCCATGGCATCCCGTGGCGAGCTGAAGTCGACCTCCTGCCCTTCCATCAGGAACCGGCCCGACGACGGCTTGTGCACGCCGGAGAGGATCTTGATGAGGGTCGACTTGCCGGCACCGTTGTCACCGAGGATGCAGGTGATGGCACCGGGATCGACCTTGACCGTCATCTCGCGCAGGGCGATGACGCTGCCGAACTGCTTGCCGACATTGACGAGTTCGAGCGCTGCCGTGCTCATTTCGAACCACCCCGCGCCCTGCGACCGATGTAGGTGTTGATGAAGACGGCGCTGAACAGGATCAGGCCGAGGAAGGTGGAGGTCCAGTCGGAGTTCCACAGCGCGTAGGGGATGCCGATGTACGCCATGCCCATGATGGCGGCGCCGATCGAGGCGCCGATCGCTGAACCCGCGCCACCCGTGAGGAGGGTGCCGCCGACGGCTGCGGCGATGATGTAGTAGAACTCCTGACCCACGCCCTGTCCGGCCTGCATGCCCTTGAGCCGCAGCACGAACATGGTGCCGACGAGGGCCGAGGACATCGAGGTGTAGACGAACAGCATGATCTTCGTGCGGTTGACCGGCACGCCTGCATTGCGCGCTGCATTGGCATCGCCGCCGGAGGCGAAGGTCCAGTTGCCGAAGCGGGTCCTGGTGAGCACCCAGGTGGCGATGATGGTGATCGCGATCCACCAGATGAGGGTGATCTGGAAGCCCTGGCTTCCGAAGTCGGTGGCGAACAGGTTGTACGCACTCTGGAAGCCGGACGCCTGGTCGGTGCCGGTGACGCGCACGGATCCCGTGACCATCATCGTGAAGGCCATGTTCGCACCCTTGAGGATGAAGAAGGTGGCCAGGGTGACGATGAAGGAGGGCAGCTTGGTCCGCACCACCATGTACCCGTTGAGCAGTCCGACACAGGCGGCGAAGGCGAAGGCGATGCCGATGGCGGGCCAGATGCCGAGTCCGACGTTCGTCACCAGCATGCCGATGATGAGGCCGGTGGTGCCGACCATGACACCGGAGGACAGGTCGAACTCGCCGGCGATCATCAACAACGACACGGCGATCCCGACGATGCCGATGGGCGCCGCGATGTCGGTCCAGCCGGCCATGCCGCTGAGGTTCCCGAAGTTGCCCGTGGTGTCCACCGAGGTGAACAGGGCGTAGATCGCGATGGCGCCGAGGAAGGCACCGAACTCGGGACGTCGGAGCAGCTTGATGAAGGGCGACGCCTGCTTCATCCGCTCATCGGTTTGGGTGGGGGTGCTCATGATTGCTGTCTGATACCTCTCCTCGAACGAGATGCGGTGGTGGATCGGGTGTGACCAACCCACCACCGCATACCCATATCGGTTAGCGCGTACCCGCGGCGACCAAGGACATCACGCTGTCAACGTTGTCCTTCGTGACGAAGCCGGGACCCGAGTAGACGGGCAGCCCGCCGCCGACCTCGTTGCCATTGGTGATGGCGAGGTACAGGAAGACCACCGAGAGGTAGCCCTGGGCGTACTGCTGCTGGTCGATGGCGAACTCGATCTTGCCATCCTTGATGGCCTGCAGCGCCTCCGGCGACATGTCGACGGTGCCGATCTTGATGGTGCGACCGGTGAGGGCCTCGACTGCCGGGAGCGCTGCCTTGGCGGCGATGTCGGCGTTGAGGGCGAAGACACCGTCGATCGTCTTGTCCGCGGCGAGTGCGGCCTGCAGCTTCGCGCTGGCGGCGTTGAGGTCAGCGAGACCACCGTCGAGGTTGAAGTTCGTCACCTTGCCCTTGAAGGTCTCAGCGGCACCCTTGCAGCGATCGCTCAGGCCGACGTTGGCGGCTTCCTGGATCGGGCACAGCAGGTGCTTGAGGCCCATGGCGTTGAACTTCTCACCCGCTGCACGGCCGGCCACGACCTCGTCCTGGCCGATGTGCGTGAAGGCACCCAGCTCCTTGAAGACGGTCGAACCGGAGTTCATGGTGACGGTCGGGATGCCCGCGGCGTGCGCCTTGAGCATGGCGTCCTTGATGGCACCCGGGTCCGGCGCGGAGGCGGCGATGCCCTGGCAGCCAGCGGCGATGCCGGCGTCGATCGTCGCAGCCTGCTTGGCCGCGTCGTTGGTCGAGCCCTGGTAGTCGAGTGTCACGCCGAGCGACTTGGCCGCAGCCTCAGCGCCCTTCTGCGCAACGGTCCAGAAGGTGCCACCGTCGCCATGCGTGTACACGCAGATCTTGATTGCGGCCTTGGTGGCCGTCGCTGTCGCCGAAGGGCTTGACGTCGAGCTCGCGGCTGTGCCGCACCCTGCGAGCGTCAAAGCCGCACCGGCGAAGAGTGCCAGAAGTTTGGTTCGTGACATTGATGCCTCTCCCATGTCCCTGATGGATCGTCACCGTGTGGCCGGAACCGGCCCACGGAGCAACGCCCGAAGTATGTGACATTTGTCAGCACAAATGGACCGGTCCGAAAGATTGTTATCAAACGGAGACATTTGCCGCTCGTTCGGCGCCCGAAGCCGTCTGTTCGCCCCCTCGGGCTGGACGCGCGCGCGTCGCGGGTCATCACCTTGGACAACTGCACCTTCGTCCAAGGTAGGGTCCACGGAATCCCATGACGGACAACCACGCCACCAGCCGCCGCCCGACGATCCGCGATGTCGCGGCGAAGGCTGGCGTGTCAAAGTCGTTGGTATCACTCGTGTATTCCGATCCTTCAGCGGTGGGCGAGGTGCGTCGGCAGCGCGTGCTGAAGGCAGCCGGTGAGCTCGGCTTCACCCCCAACTTCCTCGCCCGATCGCTCGCAGCGACCAGCGGGCACTTCATCGGCATCCTCGTCGCGAACCTGCACAACCCACTGTTCGCGGAGCTCGTGGACCTCATCCGACTCGAGCTGGACACCATGGGTGAGTACGCCCTGCTCACGTCGGCCACCCTGCCCTCGCCCGACGGTCCACCGGTCATCGACCAGCGCACCATGCGCTCGCTCATGGACCTGCACCCGAAGAGCGTCCTCGTGGTCGGCTCCATCCCGCACTTCGGCGTGCTCAACGAGATCCCGCGCGAGGTGCCCGTGGTGGTGGCCGCTGCCATCCCCCAGGGGTTCCCGCGCGCTTCGGTGGTCCGCACCAATGACGCCGCCGGCGTGCTGCTCGCGGTCAGGCACCTCGCGGAGCAGGGTCACCAGCGCATCGCCCACATCTCCGGCCGGTCCGGCCCCGTCTCGGAGGCACGCAAACTCGGCTACCTGGCCGCCATGAGGGCCTGCGGGCTGGGCCGATATGCGCGCGTCGAGGAGATCGCTGGTGACCTGGAGAGCCAGGGCTACGAGGTCGCCAAGCGCCTCCTCCGCAGCACGCGCCGGCCCACCGCCATCGTCGCCTTCAACGACCTCCTGGCCATCGGCGCACTGGACGCCGTGACCGACTGGGTCCGCGCCGGCGGAGACCCCATCGCCGTGACGGGCTACGACAACACCTTCCTCGCGGGTCTGCACCGCTACTCGCTCACCACGCTGGATGCCGACAACCTGGCCATCGCGCGCAAGGCTGCGGAGCTGCTCGTGCACCCGCCGAAGGCACGCTCCCGGGGCAGTGAGTTCCTCCTGGACCCGACGCTCATCGTCCGCTCATCGTCGACAGTGTGACAAGGGCTTGACATCCGGACAATCGGCCTGAATTCTTGGACCGGTCCATTTTGGTCTGGAGTGAGGGAACCCATGCGACACGGCCTGCTGATCGACGGAGTGTGGCGCGAGGCCCACGACGGCGTCTTCGAGGAGGTCCGTTCCCCCTACGACGGGCGTGTGGTGGGCGAGGCCGCCACGGCCGGCGTGGATGATGTCGACGCCGCCATCGCGGCGGCGACGCGAGCAGCGCACGCCTGGGCCCGCACTCCGGCGCACGAGCGGAACGCCATCCTCCTGCGTGCCGCGCAACTCGCCGATGAGCGCACCGAAGCGATCGCGCACATCATCAGTTCGGAGAACGGAAAGAGCCTGCTGGAGGCCCGCGGGGAGGCTGGGAGGACCGGCGAGATCATCCGTCTCTCGGCCTACGAGGGCTCGCAGCTCTACGGCACCACGCTCCCCCTGGACGCCAACAAGGGCACCGGGCGCGAGAAACTCGGCTTCACGCTGCGCGAGCCCTGCGGAGTGGTCGTCGCGATCACCCCCTTCAACTACCCCGCACTGCTGGTGATGCACAAGATCGGGCCGGCACTGGCTGCCGGCAACGCCGTGGTGCTCAAGCCGGCGCGGGCCACACCACTCACCGCCATCGCCATCGCGCAGTGCTTCATGGATGCCGGGCTCCCCGCTGGCGTGCTCAACGTGATCACCGGGGCGGGTGGTGCACTGGGCGATGCCCTGGTGGGCGATCCCCGCGTGCGCAAGGTCTCCTTCACCGGGTCCACCGCGACAGGAACGCACATCGCCTCCATCGCAGGCGTCAAGAAGCTCTCCCTCGAACTCGGCTCCTCCTGCCCGGTGGTGGTGCTGCCCGATTGCGATGTCGAGTACACGGCGAATGCCGTGGCCCTCGGGGGCTACATCAACGCGGGCCAGGTCTGCATCTCGGTGCAGCGGGTCATCGTGCACCGCGACATCGAGCGCGAGTTCCTCGATGCGCTGACGCCGCTCGTCCAGGCCATCCGCATCGGCGACCCACTGGCGGCGGAGACGAGGGTCGGCACCCTCATCAACGAGCGCGAGGCAGTGCGCGTCGAGGCGTCCATCAGGTCCGCGGTGGCCGAGGGCGCGCGGCTGGTCACCGGAGGTGCACGACGCGGCTGCCTCGTCGAGCCGGCCATCGTCGCCGGCGTCGAGCCGGATGCCGCCTTCGCCCAGGACGAGTTGTTCGGCCCGGCGATCTCGGTCACCACCGCCAGCGATTGGGACGAGGCCCTGCGCTTCGCCAACGCTTCGGCGTACGGCCTGGGCGCCGGTGTCTTCACCCGCGACATCGACAAGGCCATCCGCGCGGCGCGCGAGGTCGAGGCGGGCGTCGTGCACATCAATTGGACACCGCTGTGGCGTGCGGACCTCATGCCCTACGGCGGCCTCAAGGCGAGCGGCGTCGGCAAGGAGGGCGTTCGCTCAGCCATCGAGGAGATGACCGAAGTCAAGACCGTGATCCTCCACGGTCGGCCCTGGGAGAAGGCAGGACAATCATGACAAGCCCGAATTACGGCAGGACGGTACGGCTCACCGTCGCCCAGGCCCTGGTGAAGTACGTGGCCGCGCAGTACTCGGAGGCCGATGGCCGCCGGGTGCGGTTCGTGCCAGCGGCCCTGGGGATCTTCGGCCACGGGAACGTGGCCGGGCTCGGGCAGGCACTCGATCAGTACGCCGACCTGCTCCCCTTCGTCCAGGGCCGCAACGAACAGGAACTGGCGCACATCGGCTCCGCCTTCGCCAAGGCCAGCAAGCGCCACCAGACCCTGGCCATCACTGCCTCCATCGGCCCCGGCGCCATGAACCTGGTGACGGCGGCAGCACTCGCCACGGTGAATCGCCTGCCGCTCCTCCTGCTCCCCGGCGACATCTACGCCACCCGACGGCAGGGGCCGGTGCTCCAGCAACTGGAGCACGCCCAGAGCGGTGACGTCAGCGTCAACGATGCCTTCCGACCGGTCGCCAAGTACTTCGATCGCATCACCCGACCGGAGCAGTTGCTCACCGCGCTCCCGAACGCCTTCCGTGTGCTGGCGAACCCCGTCGACACCGGTGCCGTCGTCATCTCGCTGCCCCAGGACATCCAGTAGCACGCCTTCGACTTCCCGGAGGCGTTCTTCGCCGAACGCACCTGGCGCATCCGCCGGCCGATTCCGGACGCCACCGACATCGCGAGCATCGCGGATGCCATCCGCTCCGCCCGCAGGCCGCTGGTCATCGCCGGCGGAGGTGTCATCTACTCCGACGCGAGCGCCGCCCTTGAGGCCCTGGGCGATGGCACCGGCATCCCCGTCGCCGAGACCTTCGGGGGCAAGGGCGCCGTGCAGAGGCAAGCCGACTGGGCGGTCGACGGCATCGGGCCCGAGGGTTCACCGGGAACCAATCGCCTGGCTGCGCAGGCGGACCTGGTACTGCACATCGGCACCCGCCTCACCGACTTCGCAACCGCGTCCCAGTCGGTCTTCCAGAACCCGGACGTGCGCTTCGTGTCGATCAACGTCACCGAGGCCGACGGCATCAAGCAGGGCGCGCTGACGGTGGTCGCCGATGCGCGACTCGGCATCGAGGCGCTCACCGCGGCGCTGCGCGGACATCGCATCAGCCCCGAGTGGGCGTCGGAGGTGGCGAGCGAGCGGGCCGCCTGGGCCATCGCCCGCCGAGCCGCGCTCGATCCCGACGTGCTGTTCGACAAGACCACGCTCCCCGATTCCGAGATCACCGATGCAGTGCTCACACAGGGCCAGCTCATCGGCATCCTGCAGGAGCACGCCCGCGCCGGAGACACCATCATCACCGCCGCCGGGGGCCCACCCGGTGACCTGCAGAAGATGTGGGATGCGACGGGGGGCCGTCACTGCCACCTCGAATTCGGCTTCTCCTGCATGGGGTACGAGATCCCGGCTGCCATCGGCGTGCGCTTCGCCGACCCGGATCCCGCGCACCGGGTCATCAGCTTCCTCGGCGACGGCACCTTCATCATGGCGCCCACCGAGATCGTCACGGCAGCGCAGGAGCACCTCCCGGTCACCTATGTGGTGTCCGAGAACCACGGCTACCAGGTGATCCGAAGACTGCAGATGTGGCGCGTCGGCCACTCCTTCGGCAACGAGTTCCGCTACCGCACCGAGGGCCCCATCGTGTCGACCCCGGGGGCCACGACGGCCCGGCTCGAGGGCGACTACCTGAAGGTCGACCTGGTGAAGATCGCGGAGGGCCTGGGCGCCAAGGCATTCCGCCCGGTCACCGCGCACGAGGTGCGCACGGTGCTGGCGGAGACGCGGGACGCAGAGGGACCGGTCGTCATCGTGGTGCCCACGGTGCAGCACGCACTCCTGCCCGCCTCCGAGGTCTGGTGGGACGTCGCGCCGGCCGAGGTGTCCACGCAGGCGTGGATCGAGCCACTGCGGGCCGAGTACGAGCAGGGCCTGGCCACGCAGCGGTGGCACGGATGACCGGTCCGCTCCTTCGTGGCGGCTTCCTGCAGCGACTGGCGAACGGGCGGCCCTCCTTCGGCATGTTCCTCGGTCTGGCCACACCGATGGCGGCCGAGGTGGTGGCCCTGGCCGGGGCGGACTGGCTACTGCTCGACCTCGAGCACGGCGGCGCAGACGAGTCGCAGGTCGGGCCCACGGTCGTGGCGTCCGGCGCCTACGGCGTGCCCACCCTGGTACGCGTCGAATCGGACTCCCGCATCCGCATAGGCCGCGCGCTCGATGCCGGCGCTTCAGGCGTCATGGTGCCGCGCCTCGACAGCGCGGAGCAGGTGCGCGAGGTGGTGCGGCACATGGCCTATCCGCCGGACGGCGACCGCGGCGTGGCGACCTACAACCGTTCGGTGGCATGGGGCGCAGACGCAGCCGTGCTCGGCCAACCGCGCTCCGCCGCATGCATCATCCAGATCGAGACGCTGGCCGCCCTGGCCGCCGTCGCCGAGATCGCCGCCGTGCCGGGCGTGGACGTGCTGTTCGTGGGCCCACTCGACCTGAGCTTCGCGCTCGGAGTGCCCCGCGACTTCACCAACCCGATCTTCGTCGATGCCATCACGCGCGTGGTCGCGGCCGCGCTCGCACAGGGCCGCGTCGCCGGGATCCTCGCCGCCGATGCCGACGCCGCCGTGCGCTACGCGGGCATGGGCTTCGGGTTCATCGCCGTGGGCTCCGACTCCACGCTGCTTGCCGCTGCCACGCGGAACACGCTCAGCACCATCCGGGATCAAGTGAAGTAGGGATCATGACCAAGCGAACCATCGGCGTCGGCCTCATCAGCGTTGGCTGGATGGGCAAGGTGCACAGCAAGGCCTACCAGCTGCTGCCCAGTGTGTACCCGGAGCTCGGCGTCAGGCCGCGACTCGTGATCGCCGCCGACACCGCGGCCGATCGCGCGCAGTACGCCGTGGATGTGCTCGGCTACGAGCAGTTCACCCTCGATTACCACGAGGTCCTGAACCACCCCGACGTGGATGTGGTCTCGATCTGCGCGCCCAACTTCCTGCACATGGAGATGGGTGTGGCCGCCGCCAAGGCGGGCAAGGCCTTCTGGATCGAGAAGCCGGTCGGTCGCGGGGCGCACGAGACGGAGCAGGTGGCCGCCGCTGCGGCAACCGCCGGCGTCTGCACCAGCATCGGCTTCAACTACCGCAACCCCCCAGCCGTCGAGCACGCGAAGGAGCTCATCGCCCGCGGCGCCTTGGGACGCATCACGAACGTGCGCGGCACCTTCTTCGCTGACTACTCCTCGGAGCCCATGGGTGCCCTGTCCTGGCGCTTCAAGCGCGACCTGGCGGGCAGCGGCGTCCTCGGCGACCTCATGGGCCACCTGGTCGACCTCATGCAGTACCTCCTCGGTCCCATCGCCGAGGTGAGTGGCATGACGAAGACCATCTACACGCAGCGCCCGATCCTGCAGATGGGCTCGGGCACCCACTTCGATGTCATCGAGGGCGGCGAGATGGGTGAGGTCGAGAACGAGGAC
>DAHWFQ010000188.1:0-2496 GCA_027324895.1 Actinomycetota bacterium
CCCGTCCTTGTAGATGACGAGGGACGCGGCACCCGCGACCAGCGGATGCGAGCCGCGGCCGTGGTCCCAGTAGCCGCCGTGTGAGTCCTTGAGCTTGAAGCCGGAATTGAAGGCGGCCAGCACGCCTGACGAGGCAGCGGTGCTCAGCACCGGCGGCTGGACCCAGCGCGAGAGATGACCGGGGTCCGTGGTGCCGGGGTGGAGCACGAGCTTGGTGTGCTTGCCCGACATCCAGACGACGGCGCTGAGGTACGACGTGTGCACCTTGTCCGGACGGACGTAGGCGATCTGCAGGACGGCGTTGTGCTTCACGGTCTGCAGGACCTTGAAGTGGCCCTCACCCGCCAGTGCCGGTGTGACCGGGGTGAGCACGGGGGCCTGCAGGCCGATGCGCGTGTTCTGGCCCTTCGCGGCCAGGAGCGCCGTATCGGGTGCGCCACCCGCCTTCGGGGGGTTGAGCGAGTACTGCCAGGCCTCGAGCTGGGTGACGAGGAAGCCCATGCCGTGGTCCCGTCCCCATTCCGCGAGGCGCGCCGAGATGGGGTCGTTACCCGGCGCACGGAGGCTGTCGCCCAGGGACCAGCCCACGGACCCCAACACGATGACGAGCACGAGCGACATGAGGGACGCCACCCGCCGCATGCGCATGGTGCGCGGCCAGAGGCGCAGGCGTCGACGGCGCCTGCCACGGGAGACGTACTCGGTGCTCATCTGTCTGGCCACGGTCGGGGAGCGTACCGGCGCAGTGTTCGGGGCTGGAAAGCGTTCGTGGAGCGCAGGCTCATATCGACAGCTTGTTGAACACGAAACGCGGCAAATGTCGGATTACCAGCATGATGACGCGCCAGACCGGCGGTGCGTAGACGACGGGCGCGCCACGCTCGACACCCTTCACGATCTCGGTCGCCACGCGCTCCGGCGATGCCAGGCGGCCCATGCCGAGCCCTGACGTCATGGGTGTAGCCGTGGGGCCGGGCTTCACCAGCACCACCTTGATCGAGGTGTCGGCCAGGCGGTGCTGAAGCCCGCCCATGTAGGTGGCGACCATGGCCTTGGCGGCGCCGTAGACGTAGTTCGTGCGACGGCCGCGATCACCGGCGACGGAGCCGATGACCACCACGGACGACTTCCAACGCGGATCCATGCGCGCGATGAAGGACTCCACGACGAGCACGGCCGAGTTGCCGTTCACCAGGAGGGACCGCAGGGCCAGGGCGCGGTCCTCCTGACAGGCCTCCTGGCTGGGGAGGGCGCCGTGCGCGACGAGCAGGAGGTCCACCGGCGACTCCGTGAGCTCGGCAGCGAGGGCCTCGACGGCGTTGAGGTCGAGCAGGTCGACGACGTGCGTCGTCGCCGTGGTGCCGGCCGAGCGCACCTCGAGGTCGCGTGCGACCGCGTGGAGGCGGACCGCCTCACGGCCGACCAGGTGCAGCTCAGCCGGTTCGCTGGAGATCCATTGGCGCACAACATGTTGTGCGATGAGCGAGGTGGCTCCGATGACGACGATGCGGCGCATGGGGATCACTTTCCGACGAGTGAGTGGCAAGCGAGCTTGCTCGCATTGCCCGAGCGAGGAGCGGAAGTTGACAACCGGATCACGCTCCGAGGAGCCGTGCGGACATGGCGGAACCGAGTGCCGGATCTCGCCACTTGCTGAATTCCGCGGCCAGCGGGTAGCCGGCTTCGAACATGGAGCGCGGCATGCGTGCGTCCTTCGCGAGGTACAGGCGACCCCCGGCGGCGAGCACGACCTCGTCGAGGCGCTGCATCAATTCGTGGGTCTTGGCCCCGAGGTTGGTGAAGTCGACGGCGAGCGTGGTGCCCGGCCTGGGGAAGCTGAGCATGCCCTCGGACGGTAATGAGCCGAAGCGCTTGAGCACGGCCAGGAAGGAGCCCTGGCCGGAGGCGCGGATGACGTCGAGCATCTCCTTGGTGGCCGCTGCCGCGTGCTCGGGCGGGATGACACTCTGGTACTGGAAGAAGCCCCGCGGCCCGTAGACGCGGTTCCAGTCGCCGATGGCGTCGAGGGGGAAGAAGAAGGGCTTGTAGTGCTGGACGGTGCGTCCGGACTTGCGCTTGCCCGCCTCGAAGTAGACCGTGTTGAAGGCGCGCAGGGTGACGCCGTTGACGGCGGAGACGGGGAACTTCACGGGCACGGCGAGATGTGGACTGGCCTTGGGTGCGGGGCCGCCTTCGGTGAAGTTGCCGCGTGTGAACAGGCCGCGCGCATCGCTCCCGGAGACGCAGTCGATCCAGGCGACGGTGTTCTCCCAGTCGCCCCATTCGTCAGAGATGCGCTCGAACTCGCCGACGCCCTCGAAGGCGATGGTCTCCGAGTCGATCCAGGGACCGGGGACACGGATCATGCGCAGGGTGGCGGCGACGATGATGCCAGTGAGGCCGATGCCGCCGACGGTGGCCGCGAAGAGCTCGGGATGCGCTTCGCGGGAGACCTCTAGCAGGCCCTGATCGCTGCGCTGCAGCCAGAAGCGCTCG
>DAHWFQ010000192.1:0-19109 GCA_027324895.1 Actinomycetota bacterium
GCCACCGCGGCCGCGGAGCGACTTGTAGTCCCGCGCCGCCTCAGGATCCTCGACGATCGAGGCCCAGGCGTCGACGGGGTCACCCCCGCACCGTGCCTTGGCCGCCCGATAGAGCTCCGCGAGACGGGCGCGGATGTACGGGTAGCGCACGCGGGTGGGCGAGTAGGTGTACCAGGAGAAGGCGGCACCGCGCGGGCAGCCGCGAGGTTCGTACTCCGGCGAATCGGGTCCCACGGAGGGGTAGTCGGTCTGCTGCGTCTCCCAGGTGATGACCCCGTCCTTGACGTACACCTTCCACGAGCAGGAGCCGGTGCAGTTCACACCGTGCGTGGAACGCACGACCTTGTCGTGCGACCAGCGGTTCCGGTAGAAGACGTCACCATCGCGACCGCCGATGCGATACACGGCCCGATGGTCCGGCGAGACCTCGGACTTCGTGAGCAGTGAGCGCGCGGAAATCATGAGGTCGACGAAGGGATCGTCCATCGGGGTCGTCATCGCGTTCTCCTAACGGGGAGGCGGCCATGCTCCCAATTCGCCGCATGCGCTTATATGGCCTTAGGTCCCTATTTCTAATTCTCGTACTTGTGAATACTACGCGCGGGGGCAAGAGCGGGGGCAAGAGCAGGAGCAAGCGTGAGCAACGAGACATCGCAACGACGCCGGGTTCTGACCCTCTCCACCATCGCCTTCACCTTGATGTTCGCGGTGTGGTTGGAGTTCGGAATCCTCGCCATCCCGATCCAGCAGGAGTTCGGGCTCAGTGACACCCAGTTCTACTGGCTCACCGCGCTCCCCGTGCTCAACGGTTCGATCTGGCGCCTGGCAACCGGCATCTGGGCCGACAAGTTCGGCGGCCGTGTCGTCATGCTCGTCATCATGCTGCTCGCCGCGGTCCCGACGTTCCTCCTGTCCCAGGTGCACAGCGTCACCATGCTGTTCGTGCTGGCGTTCCTCATCGGCTTCGCCGGCAACTCGTTCAGCACAGGCATCGCCTGGAACAGCGCCTGGTTCCCACGCGATCAGCAGGGCTTCGCACTCGGGGTGTTCGGGGCCGGAAACGTGGGGGCCTCCGCGACGAAGTTCATCGGCCCCGTCCTCATCAGCGCCACCACAGGGTCAGTCTTCCTCGGTGGTGCAGTGATCGGCGGCTGGCGCGTGGTGCCGGTGATCTACACCGCCCTGATCCTCGTCACCGCGGCAGCGCTCTTCGTAATGTCCCCGAAACCGGATCGAAAGCCCGCCGCGTCACGGCACTTCATGCATGAGTTGACACCCCTGCGAGAGGTGCGCGTGTGGCGCTTCAGCCTGTACTACGTGTCCGTCTTCGGAGCGTACGTGGCACTCTCGTCCGCCCTCCCCAAGTACTTCGAGACGCAGTACGGCGTCCCCCTCTGGCAGGCCGCCCTGCTCACTGCGCTCTTCATCTTCCCCGCGTCCCTGCTGCGACCGCTGGGTGGCGCCCTCTCGGATCGCTTCGGCGCCCGGCGGGTCATGTACTGGACCTACTCACTCATGGCTGCCACCAGCGGCCTGCTCATGATGCCGAACGGGCACATCACCGTGCAGGTGCTCGAAGCCAAGGTGTCGGGAGGTGCCGTGGACGTCCTACCCTGGAATCTGGGGATCCTGCCGTTCACACTGTTCGTCGTGCTGCTGGGGTGCTCCATGGGGATCGGCAAGGCTGCCGTGTACGGACACATCCCCGAGTACTTCCCCAACCACGTGGGCTCCGTGGGTGGACTGGTGGGCATGCTGGGTGCCCTCGGCGGATTCTTCCTGCTCCCGCTCTTCGGCTATGCCACGCAGTTCAGTGGCCTGCCCACGGCGCCCTTCGCTGTGCTCTTCGCACTCACCCTCGCCTGCTTCGGCTGGATGCACCTCACCGTGCACCGGCTGCTGCAGGAGCAATCACCCCAACTCATCAACGACTTCGAACACCACCACGCCTAGGAGAAGAGGACCCCATGGCAACCAAGACCGGGAGCGAGTGGCTGCAGGACTGGCAGCCGGAGACCAAATGGGAGTCGTCGGTCGCCTGGCGGACCCTCACCATCACCACCTTCAACCTGACACTGGCCTTCGCCACCTGGTTCCTCGCCAGCGCCATCGCGCCCAAGCTGCAGGGCCTGGGCTTCGCACTCACCAAGGACCAGCTGTACTGGCTGACCGCCATGCCGGGTCTCGCGGGCGGCACACTGCGCCTGGTCTGGATGTTCCTGCCCCCGATCATGGGAACACGACGCATGGTGACGCTCACCAGCCTCCTGCTGCTGATCCCACTCGTCGGTTGGGGCATCGCCATCCAGAGCACGTCGACCACCTACACGACGTTCATGGTGCTCGCATTCATGTCGGGGATCGGCGGCGGTGCCTTCTCGGGCTTCATGCCGAGCACGTCGTACTTCTTCCCGCGACGACTCTCCGGCACCGCACTCGGCCTGCAGGCGGGCATCGGCAACTTCGGTGTGAGCCTGGTGCAGTTCGTGACGCCATGGGTCGTGGGCTTCTCGATGATCGGCGCCCTCGGCGCATCCCAGAAGTTCCACAACCCGGCCACCGGGCTGGATTCCGTGCAGTGGTACCAGAACTCCGCGTTCGTGTACGTGCCGTTCGTGATCGTCGGCGCCATCCTGGCCTGGACCATGCTGAAGAGCGTTCCCGTGACCGCGAACTTCAAGCAGCAGATGGACATCTTCAGCAACTCCGACACCTGGATCATGACGGCGCTGTACATCATGACCTTCGGGACCTTCTCCGGGTTGTCCGCGCAGTTCGGTCTGCTCATCAAGAACCTCTACGGCGCCGGCAATGCTGCGATCGTCCAGACCATGGCCGATGGCTCGACACACGCACTCATCGCGGGCTACAGCGTGCCTGATGCTGCCAAGTACGCGTTCATCGGCCCCTTGGTGGGAGCCGGCGCACGGGTCGCCTTCTCACCATTGACCGATCGGATGGGCGGCGGAGTGTGGACGGTCGTCTCGGGCGTCGGGATCCTGGGGAGCATCTTCTACACCATGCAATTCCTCTCCCCTGACGTCACCGGTGGCCCGGCCGCGCTGGAGAGCGGCTTCCACGGGTTCCTCTACGGCATGGTCGCGCTGTTCTTCTTCTCCGGTGTGGGGAACGCCTCGACCTTCAAGCAGATGCCGATGATCTTCGAGCGCCGTCAAGCCGGTGGCGTGATCGGCTGGACGAGCGCCATCGCCGCCTACGGGCCCTTCTTCTTCGGCGTCGGCTTGGCCACCTTCGGTGCGCTCACCTTCTTCTGGATCGGCGCTGCCTGGGCCGTGGCCTGCACCGCTGTCACCTGGATCCGCTACGCGCGACCCGGCGCATTGCGCAAGTCCTGAAGCGCGCGCCGTGCCCGGACCTCGATCGCAGCATCGGGTCCGGGCACGGCGCTATGCGTGCAGTGCGGCCAGCCGTGAGAGCGCCCGGTAGTACTTCTTGCGGTATCCACCGGCGAGCATCTCCGGTGCGAACAGCTCCCGCAGGCTGACGCCCTGGGTGTGCACGGCGATGTCGAGGTCGTACATGCGGTCTACGAGCACCACGAGACGCAGTGCCTGGTTCTGGTCGTGCAGTGTGTGCAGGTTGAGCAGGCCCACAGCGGGGATGCCCCGCAGCATCTCGCGGTAGCCCGATGGGTGCACCGTGGCGAGATGGGCCAGCACCACGTCGAGGTCATCCACGGTGGCACCGGGGATCTCCGCGATGGCCTGGCGCACTGCCTCCGCGGGCTTGCTCTGCACATGCGCGACGACGTTCAGGTGCCGGTAGTCCTCGCCGTCGATGCGGAGGACCGCGAAGTGCGAGGCGAGCCCCTGGATCTCGCGCATGAACTCGTCGGCGGCGAATCGGCCCTCCCCTAACTGGTCGGGCAGGGTGTTGGAGGTCGCGGCGAAGACGACCCCCCGTTCCACCAGCCTGCTGCAGAGCGAGGACATCATGACGGTGTCGCCTGGGTCGTCGAGCTCGAACTCATCGATGCAGATGAGCCTGAACTGCTCGAGCGCGTCGACCACATTGCTGAAGCCCAGGGCGCCGACCAGGTTGGTGTAGCCGACGAACGTCCCGAACGCCGCTGGCACGTCGATGGCGCGCCAGAGCGCGGCTAGGAGGTGCGTCTTGCCGACACCGAACCCGCCATCGAGGTATCGGCCGAGCGTGGGGGGCGCTGGGCGTCGCAGCAGGCTGCGTCGCCGCGGTCGGCCCAATCCGTCCGCGAAGGCCCGCAGGTCCGCCAGGGCGTGGGCCTGCGTCGGGTCCTGCGGCAGATAGGAGTCGAAGCTGGCCCCGTCGAAGTGCGGCGGGGGGACGAAGCCTGCAAGCAGTTGCTCGGCCGACGGGATCGGCCGGTGCTCGGTCAGCGACGCCATGCGAGAAATCTGCCACATGCGGTTGCACGCGCCGCACGCGCCTGCGGCGGCAAGCCATCGCCAGGTCTGCCACACTGCACGCGTGGAACTGCAGGTCGGGATGCCATCGCTGGAGTCGCTCCTCCAACTCCCGCCGGCGCTCGCCCTCTCCCTGGTCATCAGCCTTGACGGTCAGTTGTGCGGCCCCGATGGGTCCTCCCGGAGCATCAGCGGCCCCGAGGACCTGGAGTGGCTCCGCACGCTCCGCGCGGCCTCCGATGCCGTGATCACCGGCGCCTCGACGGCGGCCCGCGAGCAGTACAAGCCGATTCGCGTGCCGGAGCGCCACCTGGCCACGCGACGGGCGCACAACCTGGCCGAGCACCCGGAGTTGGTCATCCTGCGGAGCAACGACGACTTCGATGCCATCCGGGCAACCCTCGGCCCACGGCTCCTGCTGGAAGCGGGCGTGCGGTTGCACAGCGCCTTGGCCACCCGCATCGATCGCGTGTGGCTGAGCCATTCGCCGACCATGGTCGGCGACGTCGGCGCCGCCTTCGCCCTGCCCATGGATGGCTTCCGGCTCATCGCCCGCCATCTGGGAGCGGCCTTCGTGGTGTCCCGGTTCGAGCGGGTCGCCAGGCACTGAGTTCGACGGCTGGTCAACCCATCGCGACCTGCTCGGGCCATGGCCATCGCCGCGGCCCCCGCGGTACGGAAGCGTTGGGTAGCATCCGGCCCCGCCGCCACGACCATGGGATCAGCGGGCTTGAGACGGGGACCTCGCATGCGCCCTGTCGCTTTTCGGAACGCGCAGGTGGGCGGGGCCAACCTATGGTTCAGCAATGCAGTCCAGACAGAGAATCGTCGTCTGTTGCCGTGCGATGGAATCGGCCGGCGGCCCCGTTTCGCTCGCTGACCTGGCGCGCCTGGTGGGTTGCGCGCCGCGCCAGATCCAGCGGGACTTCCAGACCATCGGCACGTCACCCGCTGCCTACGGACGCGCACTCCGGGCAGCGGCGGTTCGTGGGGAACTCCGACGTTCCGCCAAGGTCTCGAACGCTTTGTATGACGCCGGCTACGGATCCGTGCGCGCGTTCTACGAGCAGGCAGGGCGGCAACTCGGAATGCCGCCCGCAACCTATGCGGCGGGGGCGCCCGGCGTGTCACTGCTCTGGGCGGTCACCCCGTCGGCCGTAGGTCTCATCATCGCCGTGGCGTCGCAGGAGGGACTGTGTGCCGCTCGGATCGGACTGGACCGGCAGGCGCTCGTCGCGGAGGTCGCCCGCGAGTTTCCACTCGCCACCCTGCGCGAGGATGAGATGGCATTGCGAGATGTGCTCGTGGCCCTGCGAGCCCTGGCGCTGGGCGATGCAGCGCCTGCCCTACCGGTCGACGTCCGCGGTACGGCATTCCAGGCTCGGGTCTGGCAAGCGCTTCGACAGATCCCGCAAGGAGAAACGCGCAGCTACAGCGAGGTGGCGGCAACGGTCGGGAAGCCAAGGGCGGTGCGAGCCGTGGCGAGTGCCTGTGCCAACAATCCCGTGGCGCTCGCCATCCCCTGTCATCGGGTCATCCGGTCGGACGGTGGTCTGGCGGGCTACGCCTGGGGCCTTGAGGTCAAGCAGGCACTGCTGGAAGTCGAACGTTCGCAGGCGCCGGCGCATGCATAGGGCGCCCGCCTGCTGCGCGGCATCATCGGCGCGCACAGCTTCCCGCAGTCGAAGCTATCCGGCACTGATGCCGACGGCGCCGAGCAGTGCCAACGCGATGCCGGCGTACTGCAATCCGGTGAGCCGCTCATGCAGGAACAGGCGCCCCAGCAAGGCGGTCGCCACCGGCATCATCGAACCCAGGACCGCCACGATGGTGATGGGGCCGATGGCGGCCGCCACCGCGTACATGAGGTTGGCGCTGACATCGAAGACGCCGGTGGTCGCGGCCAAGGGCAGATCCCCTCGCGTGATACCGCCGACGCCACGCCAATGGGCCCAGATGCCCAGGCCGATGAGCACCTGCACGACACGCATGGTGAGGATCGTCATGGCCGGGGATCCGCCGGCGCTCACCGCGCCGGAGGCCATGAAGGCGAGCGCCACGCCGAACAGGAGGGCCGCCACACTCGCGAGGATGAGCGGGCGTGGCGAGGAGCCTCCGCTCAACTCGGGTCCGCTGGCGGCGATGACCCCGACGATCGCCACCACGATGGAGGCCCACTGGATGGCCGAGGGACTCTCGCCGCGCGTGAGGCCGTACACCAGCGGCACCACCACTGCGAGCGCGGCAATGGGCGCCACGATGCCCATGGTGCCGATGGCGAGGGCCCGGTAGAACGCCATGAGCCCCAGGGTGCCGGCGACCCCGGCCCCCACGCCGGCCCACACGAAGGAGCCGAACGCCCAGGCATCGGTCAGCAGGCTCCAGGCCGCGATCGTGAGCAATCCGAACCACTGCATGGCGATGACAACCGCCACGGCATTGCGTCTTCTCGAGAGCAGGCCGCCGCAGAAATCCCCGGTTCCCCACACCATGCTGGACAGGAGGGCGAGGACTGCGGCCATCGCTGAAGCCTACGGCGCGCCCACATGGAACCCACGCCTCCGGCACATAGCCTTGAGTGGTGAAACCGATCCCGAGCGCCGCGGACGCCTGGCCGGAGATCGAGATCGCAGTGGACGCCGCCCGTCGATCCTCCGCGGTGCGCGCGGAGATCTCGTTGGACGATGTCCCTGCTCCCGTGCGTCTGGCCGCGCATGGCCTGGCGTTCAACGGAGAAGTGCTCGACGGTGAGTTGGAACTCGCGCACGGGCGCTTCGTGCTCCTGCACGAACCCGCCGGGCAGCCGGAGTGGCAGGGGAACACGCGCGTCGTCATCTTCGTGCACGCCGCGCTCGAGGCCGAGCTCGCCGTCGATCCCTTCCTGCTCGAGGTGGGCTGGGACTGGCTCAACGAGGCCCTCGTCGCGAGGGGCGTCGAAGTCGTCGCCCGCTCGGGGACGGTGAGCCGTTCCGGGTCCCAGTCCTTCGGGGAGATCGCCGATCGCGCGCCTGAGGGCGCTATCGAACTCCGCGCATCCTGGACGGTCGCACCGACCTCCGCCGCCAGCAGCCTGCTCGCCTGGTGCGACCTGCTCTCGACCTCCGCAGGGTTGATCCCACTCACCGACGGCGTGGCTGCGCTGCGCAAGCGCCCATGACGGTCGAGGATCCGGGCACGGCGCCACGGGAGATCACGCACGCCGTCCCCTCGGGCGGAGTGCCGGAGGTCGCGTTCGACGCGGCCCAGGTCCGTGCCATCACCGAGCAGCTCGCCAACGGCAGTGGGCTGCTCGCCGTCGACGCGGAGCGTGCGAGTGGCTACCGGTACAGCCAGCGCGCCTACCTGCTGCAGTTCGCACGCAATGACATCGGCATCGCACTCTTCGATCCCACCACGACCGCGGACTACCAGGCGCTCGTCGAGGTGGTGAACGGTCTCCCCTGGATCCTGCACGCAGCGACCCAGGACCTGCCCTGCCTGCGGGAGGCGGGCTTCACGCCGAGTTCCGTGTTCGACACCGAACTCGCCGGACGACTGCTCGGCCGCCCGCGAGTGGGACTGGGCGCCCTGCTCGAGCAGGAATTGGGCGTGGTGCTCGCCAAGGAGCATTCGGCCGTCGACTGGTCGACCCGCCCACTGCCCCATGAGTGGCTGGCCTACGCCGCACTCGATGTCGAGTTCCTCGTGCAGTTGCACGAGCAACTCGTGCTCGACCTGCAGGCGACCGATCGCCTGCCGTGGTACGAGCAGGAACGCGCACTGCTGCTTGGCTTCACCGGTCCGGCGCCGCGGGCGGAACCCTGGCGCCGGGTCTCCGGCCTCCACGCGCTGCGCGAGGCACGGAGGCTGGCCATCGTCCGCGCCCTGTGGGAGGCACGTGACGCGCGGGCCCGCGAACTCGATGTCAGCCCCGGGCGCGTGCTCCACGACACGGTCATCATCGACGTCGCCAAGCACCAACCGACGAGCGCCCGGGCGCTGAGCGCACTCCGTCCGGTGCACAGCCGCAATGTCCGCAAGGACCCCGACTACTGGTGGGCAGCCGTCGAGGCGGCGCTGGCCCTGCCGGACGCGCAACTCCCTCGGCGCACCATGGCCGAGGGGTCCATCCCACCGCCACGTGCCTGGGCACAGCGGAACCCCGAAGCCGCGCAACGCTGGGAAGTCGTGCGACCGGCGGTTGTCGCCACGGCCGAGGCCCTGGGCATCGCCGCGGAGGTCCTGGTGCCGCCGGATGCCATACGTCAACTGTGCTGGCAGGGAAGCAGCGACCCGGCCACCTTCCTCGAGCAACAGGGCTGCCGTGCCTGGCAAGTGCAGCAACTGCTCGAACCACTCTCCGAAGCGCTGGCGCAGCCCGGGAGGGCCTGAGACCTCAGCCCTCGATGGAGACAGTCCTCGAGGCCGAGCCACTCACGATCAGGGCCTCCAACTGCCGGGCGATGTCCGCGGAGGTCAAGCCGCACGCAGCAAGCAACTGCGGCCGGGTCTGGTGGTCGAAGAAGGTGGTGGGCAGGCCGAATACGTGCACCGGTGTGGTGATGCCGGCGTCCACCAGCGCAGCCGCGTACGCACTGCCGGCGCCGCCGTCGCGGATCCCGTCCTCGATGGTGGCCACGACCGCATGGCCGCGGGCCAGCTCGATGAGGGTGGGTGAGGTGGGCTGGATCCAGAGTGGATCCACCACCATCGCGGAGATCCCCTGCTGGGCGAGCGCCTCCGCCACCCCCATGGCGAGTTGCGCCCCTACGCCCATCCCGATGAGGAGGACGGTCGCCGTCACCCCGTCGAGTAGGACGTCGACATCGCCGGATCTGCGCACCGCGGGAAGCTCGGCCGCCAGCGCTCCCTTGGGGTAGCGCACGACCGTGGGTGCGTCGTCGACGGCGATGGCCGCGCGCAGCGCAGCCCGCAGCGTGGCCTCGTCGCGTGGGGCGGCGAGGCGCAGCCCGGGCACCATGTGGAGCATGGCGATGTCCCACATCCCGTTGTGGCTGGCGCCGTCGTCACCGGTCGCGCCAGCGCGATCGAGCACGAACGTGACCCCGGCCCGGTGCAGCGCACAGTCCATGAGCACTTGGTCGAATGCGCGGTTCAGGAAGGTGGCGTAGACGGCGAACACCGGGTGCAGCCCGGCGAAGGCCAGCCCCGCCGCGGATGCCGCCCCGTGCTGCTCGGCGATGCCCACGTCGAAGGTGCGGTCGGGATAGGCCTCGCAGAAGGCATCGAGACCCGTGGGGCCCAGCATGGCCGCGGTGATCGCCACCACCTCCGGGTGTTCACGGCCGATCTGCACCATCTCGTCACTGAAGGTCCGTGTCCAGGTGGTGCCCGCTGGCTTCAGGGGGATGCCAGTCGCCGGATCGATGCTGCCGACGGCATGGAACTTCTCCAACTCGTCCGCCGTCGCAGGCAGGTAGCCGCGTCCCTTCTCGGTGATGCAGTGCACGATCACCGGCCCACCGAAGTCCTTGGCACGCCGCAACGCCTGTTCCAGGGCTTCGATGTTGTGCCCGTCGATGGGGCCGACGTACTTGAGCCCGAGGTCCTCGAACATGCCCTGCGGGGCCACCATGTCCTTGAGGCCATTCTTCATGCCATGGGCCGCCTCGAACAACCGCTGTCCGACCAGGGGTGTGCGCTTCAGCGCCCGCTTGCCCCATCCGAGGAACTTCTCATAGCCGTTGGTGACGCGCAGCGTTGACAGGTGGTGGGCGAGGCCGCCGATGGTCGGTGCATACGAACGCGCATTGTCGTTGACCACGATGACGAGAGGACGCTCCTTGGCCGCCGCGATGTTGTTCAGCGCCTCCCAGGCCATGCCACCGGTGAGTGCACCGTCTCCGACCACGGCCACGACGTGGCGGGCACCGAGCAGCCCTTGGATCTGCCATCCCTTGGCGATGCCATCGGCCCAGGAGAGCGCTGCGGAGGCATGGGAGCTCTCGAGGATGTCGTGGACGCTCTCCGAGCGTGAGGGGTAGCCGCTGAGTCCGCCGCGCTGGCGAAGAGCATCGAAGCCGGCAGCCCGGCCGGTGAGCAGCTTGTGCACGTAGGCCTGGTGCCCGGTGTCCCAGACGAGGGCATCGGTCGGCGACGCGAACACCCGATGCAGCGCGATCGTGAGTTCGACGACTCCCAGGTTGGGGCCAAGGTGGCCGCCCGTCTTCGAGACCTTCTCCACGAGGAAGGCGCGGATCTCGGCCGCGAGGACATTCAGGTCCGCGTACGAGAGGGCGGCGAGATCAGCTGGCTTGCCGATCCGGGGCAGGAAACGCATTACTGCAGTGTACGGCGAGCGCGGCATGCACGGCCTCGGTCTGGGCCCGGCGCAGACGCCACCGCGCGGCGTCAGCGGCCAGGGCCGCCAGGCAGACGCTGATGGATTCGGGGCCCACCGCTTCCGAGAGCACGCGGCGCGCACTTGCGTAGGCCTTCCGATGACCCTCGATGGTGGCGTCGATGTCGTGCAGCACCAAGTGGCTCAGGAGGAGCGGGTGGCGTTGGAACGCCGTGACCCCACGCAACTCGGGAGCCACCCAGTTGAACAGCCACTGGACGGCCGTGCGCTCCCAGCCCAGGCGCTGTGGGAGCCAGACCTCATCCGGCCAGTTCGAGATTGCCATGCCGCCATGATGCCCGGGTCCCCTGACAGTGGTGGGGCCCGGACCAGCCGGTCCGGGCCCCACCACGCATCCGCTCCCTAGAGGAGCGATCGCAGGACGTACTGCAGGATGCCACCGTGGCGGTAGTACTCGGCCTCTCCGGGGGTGTCGATGCGCAGCGCCGCGTCGAAGGCGACCACGCTGCCGTCGGCCCGAGTGGCACTGACCCGTACGGTCTTCGGCGTGACGCCGTCGTTCAGTGCGGTCACACCGGAGACCGCGTACGTCTCGGTGCCGTCCAGTCCCAGGGATGTCGCGTTGACGCCGGCCAAGTACTGCAGCGGGAGCACGCCCATCCCGATCAGGTTGGAACGGTGGATGCGCTCGTAGGACTCGGCGATGACCGCCTTGACGCCGAGCAGCGCCGTCCCCTTTGCCGCCCAGTCCCGCGACGAACCGGATCCGTATTCCTTGCCTGCCAGCACCACCAGCGGTGTGCCGGCAGCCTGGTAGTTCACGGATGCGTCGTAGATGTAGGCCTGCGGACCGCCGTCCTGCGAGAAGTCGCGGGTGAACCCGCCCTCGACGCCGTCCAGCAACTGGTTGCGCAGGCGGATGTTGGCGAAGGTGCCGCGGATCATGACCTCGTGGTTGCCGCGTCGCGACCCGTAGGAGTTGAAATCCGGCTTGGCCACACCGTGCGCGAGCAGGTACTGCCCGGCCGGCGTCTCGGCCTTGATGGAACCCGCAGGAGAGATGTGGTCGGTGGTCACGGAGTCGCCGAGTTTGGCGAGCACCCGGGCGCCTGCAATGTCGGTGACCGGCTTCGGCGTCCGCGGCATGCCCTCGAAGTACGGTGGCTTACGCACGTAGGTGGAGTCATCCGCCCAGTCGAAGGTGGAACCGGTCGGGATCGGAAGCGCCTTCCATCGCGCATCGCCCTCGAAGGCGTGCGCGTAGCGCTCGGCGAACATCCTGGGGTCGATGGCAGAGGCGATGGTCGCCTCCACCTCCGCAGGGGTCGGCCAGATGTCACGCAGGAACACGTCGTTGCCCGACGGATCCTGGCCCAGTGGCTCCCGCTCGAAGTCGAAGTCCATGCTGCCTGCCAACGCATAGGCGATGACGAGCGGCGGCGAGGCGAGGTAGTTCATCTTCACGTCCGGGTTGATGCGGCCCTCGAAGTTGCGGTTGCCCGAGAGGACCGACACGACGGTGACGTCCTGCTCATTGACGGCCTTGGAGATGGGCTCGGGCAAGGGTCCCGAGTTGCCGATGCAGGTGACGCAGCCGTAGCCGACGAGGAAGAAGCCCAGTGACTCGAGGTACGGGGTGAGCCCCGACTTGTCGTAGTAGTCCGTCACCACCTGGGAGCCGGGGGCAAGCGTCGTCTTGACCCAGGGCTTGGAGGTGAGCCCCTTCTCGACCGCGTGCTTTGCCAGCAGGCCGGCACCGAGCATCACGGACGGGTTGGAGGTGTTCGTGCAGGAGGTGATGGACGCGATGACGACGTCTCCGTTGGCGATGCGCGTGGCGCGACCGTCTTCGAGGGTGACCGGCACTGCTCCCACGGCCGACCTGGCGGACAGGTAGCCGGGCAGTGACCGCTCGAACGAGGCCTTCGACTCGCTGAGCGCGATGCGATCCTGCGGTCGCTTGGGGCCGGAAATGGAGGGGACCACAGTGGAGAGGTCGAGTTCGATGTACTCGCTGTAGATGGGCTCGACGTAGTCGGCCGCGCTGGTGTCGTGCCACAGGCGCTGGGCCTTGGCGTACGCCTCGACGACCGCGATCTGCTCCGAGCTGCGTCCCGTGAGCGCGAAGTAGCGCAGCGTCTCCGCGTCGATGGGGAAGATGGCCGCTGTGGAACCGTACTCGGGGCTCATGTTGCCGATGGTGGCGCGGTTCGCGAGCGGCACCGAAGCCACTCCCTCGCCGTAGAACTCCACGAACTTGCCGACCACACCATGCTTGCGCAGCATCTCCGTGATCGTGAGCACGAGGTCGGTGGCGGTGGCTCCCGCCGGCAGCGCACCGGAGAGCTTGAAGCCGACTACCCGCGGGATGAGCATCGACACCGGTTGGCCGAGCATGGCGGCCTCCGCCTCGATCCCCCCGACGCCCCAACCCAGGACGCCCAGCCCATTGACCATGGTGGTGTGCGAATCGGTGCCCACGACGGTGTCGGGGTAGGCCCTGCCATCACGCACCATGATCACCCGGGCCAGGTGCTCGATGTTCACCTGGTGCACGATGCCCGTGCCTGGGGGCACCACCTTGAACTCGTCGAACGCGGTCTGCCCCCAGCGCAGGAACTGGTAGCGCTCCTTGTTGCGGCCGTACTCGATGTCGGTGTTCAGCGCCAGGGCGTCACTGCGACCGAACACGTCCGCGATCACAGAGTGATCGATCACCAGCTCGGCCGGGGCGAGCGGATTGATCCTGGTGGCATCGCCGCCGAGGTCCACGACCGCCTCCCGCATGGTGGCGAGGTCGACGACGCAGGGAACACCGGTGAAGTCCTGCATGATCACGCGTGCCGGCGAGAACTGGATCTCATCCGACGGCTCGGCGGACGCATCCCAACTGCCGAGCGACCGGATCTGGTCGGCCGTGACATTGGCCCCGTCCTCGGTGCGCAACAGGTTCTCGAGCAGCACCTTGTGGGTGAAGGGCAGCGAGGCCGAACCCGCGACGGCGGCAATGTCGTAGATCGTGAACGTCGTCGATCCGACCGTCAGCGTGCGCTCAGCGCCGAAACTGTTCCTGCTCATGCGTCTCCCCTTGTCCGAGGAGGCAAAACTACCGCGCCTCAGGAAACCGGAATCAGCCGGGCGAAGGTCTCGATGTGTTGCGTCTGCGGGAAGGCGTCAATGGCCCGCAGACGGTCGGGCTCATAGCCGAGGTCGCGGGCGAACGCGATGTCGCGGGCGAGCGAGGCGGGGTCGCAGGCGACGTACAGGACGGCGCGCGGCCGCAGACGGAGCACGTCGTTCATCACCTGCCTGCCGGCGCCCGCCCGGGGCGGATCCAGCAGGACCAGGTCGACCTTCGAGAGCATGCGCTCGCGCAGCCAGCGATCAACACGCTCGACCACCACGTCACAGGACGCGAATCCACGGAGGTTGCGGCGTGCCAGTTTCCCGGCCCGCTTGTCCGCCTCCACGACGAGGACCCGGCCACCCGCGCCCAGTGTCGGTGCGAGCATGCGGGCGAACAGTCCCACGCCGCCGTACAGGTCGAGGAGGAACTCCCCCGCCCGTGGCTCCAGCATGTCCATCGCCAAGGCGGTGAAGGCGTCTGCGGCATTGCGGTGCACCTGCCAGAAGCCATCGGCCGACACCTCGAAGGAGGCGTCTCGGATGCGCTCACGCACGGTGGGCGGGGCCGCCTCCTCGGGCGAAGCGTGCACGCCTTCCGCGGTGGAGGCCATGCGCAGGGTGGCGCCGGCGCGCCAGGGCTGATGCCAGGCCTCGGCCTGGTTGATCCCATCGACCGCTAACGGGCAGCCGTGCAGGGCGATCACATCATGCGAGCGTGCGGCGCGCAGGCCCAGGCGCCCTCGCGGGTCAGCGACGAAGTCCATGCGGGTGCGGTATCCGAGGCCCGTCTCGTCGTCTCCGCACGGTTCCACCGTCAGCGCGGAGAGCAGTGGATTCGCCGGATCCAGGTGCCCGACGCGCACCAACTGCTCGCGGATGATCTCCGCCTTCATGCTGCGCTGCCGCGGCCATGCGACATGCTGCCAATCGCATCCACCGCAGAGTCCCGGCCCGGCGTGCGGGCAGCGGGGCTCGATGCGGTCCGATGAGGCGGCGATGACCTCGACGACGTCTCCACGGACGAATCGGTTGCCCGACCCGATCTCCGAGACCTCGACTCGGACGCGCTCCCCGGGGATCCCGTGGCGCGCGAAGACGACCTGGCCGTCCACCCGGCCGACGCAGAACCCACCATGCGCGGGGCGCTCCAAGTCGAGCTCCACGACCTCGCCGACGGCCAGCGTCATGAGTCCACACCCAGGGCGCGCGCAACTTCGCGTTCCTCGGTCCTGGCGTCCGGGTGGCCAAGGCGCACGGCGCCGGCGGAGTCCACTTCGGGTCGATGGGCGACTCGGGCACTGGACGCCAGCTGCCAGGGCACGCTCACGATGGTCACGTTCGGGGAGAACATGAGGCGGGCCTGCAGGCGCAGCGCGGACTGGTTGTGCAGGATCTGCTCCCACCAGGGGCCGACGACGTACTGCGGCAGGTACACCGCGATGAGGTCCCTTGGGCTCTCACGACGGATCGATCGCACGTAGTCGATGATCGGCCGCGTGATCTCACGGTATGGGCTGGCGAGGATGCGCAACGGAATCTGCATGTCTCGTCGGTTCCAGTCCGCGATCAGCTCCTGCGTCAGATCATCGTCGATGGCCACCGTGACGGCCTCCAACGAGGACGGGCGGGAAGCCCGGGCGTAGGCGACGGCACGCAGGGTGGCCTTGTGGACGCGGGATACCAGCACGATGGCGTGCACACGGCTGGGCAGGGTCACACGCTCGTCCACATCCGCGGCGATCTCAGCATCGACGTTGTCGTAATGCCGCCGGATGCCCGCCATGCCCGCGTACAGGACCGGCATGGCGATGACGACCAGGTATGCGCCGTGGGTGAACTTGGTTCCGAGCACGATGATGAGCACCAGGCCCGTACACACGAACCCGACGGCGTTGGTCGCCCGGCTGCGCATCATGCGGCGCCGTGCTGCGCGGTCCTGCTCCACCGACAGCAGCCGCGTCCAGTGTCGGATCATGCCGAGCTGGCTCAGGGTGAAGGAGACGAAGACGCCCAGGATGTACAGCTGGATGAGCTTGCTCACGTCCGCTTGGTAGATGACGAGCAGCACGATGGCCAGTCCGGCGAGCACGAAGATGCCGTTGGAGAAGGCCAGGCGATCTCCACGGTTGTGCAACTGCTTGGGCATGAAGCCGTCGCGAGCCAGCACCGAGCCGAGGACGGGGAATCCGTTGAACGCGGTATTGGCGGCGAGCGCCAGGATGATCGCCGTCACGGCTGCCATGTAGAGGAAGCCGAAGTGGAAGCCCTGGAACACCGCCTGCGCCACCTGGGCGATCACGGTCTTCTGCTCAGTCCCCGCGGGTAGGCCGACGAGGTCCGCGTTCCGTTCGGTGATGTGCACGTGGCTCCGTACGGCCAGCCAGGTGAGACCGCTGAACATGGTGGTGGCAATGGCGCCGAGCAGGAGCAGCGTCGTGGCCGCATTCCTCGACTTCGGCTTGCGGAAGGCAGGCACGCCATTGGAGATGGCCTCGATCCCGGTCAGGGCCGTGGTGCCGGACGAGAAGGCGCGCGCGATGAGGTAGATCATGGCAAAGCCGGTGAAGGTCCCCTCCGGCTTCACGACCCAGTGGGCGCTCTCGGCGTCGATGCTGCCGCCGGTTGCCGTGCGCACGATCCCGATCACGATCATCGCGTACATGCCGAACATGAACCCGTACACCGGCACCGCGAACGCCTTGCCCGATTCGCGCACGCCGCGCAGGTTCATGGCCGCGATGAACAGCACCGTGATGACAGCCGCCAACGTGCGGTACTCGTACAGGGCGGGGAAGGCGGATGCCAGGTTGGCGATCGCGGATGCGATGGACACCGCCACCGTCATCACGTAGTCGATGAGCAGGGCAGCCGCCACGAAGACCCCCGCGCGCTGACCGAGGTTCGTGCTGACGACCTCGTAATCGCCGCCACCGGACGGGTAGGCGTGCACGTTCTGCCGGTACGACGCCACCACCACGACGAAGGTGAAGACGACGAACCCGGCGATCAGGCCCGAATAGCCGTAGAAGACCGCGCCACCGAGACTGAGGACCAGCAGGATCTCCTGCGTCGCGTAGGCGTTCGAGGAGAGGGCATCCGAGGCGAAGATCGGCAGCGCCAGATACTTCGGGAGCAGCGTCTCGCCGAGTTGGTCGGATTTGATGGCACGGCCGACGAAGAGCCGCTTCAACGTGTTCCCGATCCGCACCCGACCATCGTAGGGTCAGACACGGCGCTAGCGTTGGCGCCCTGGAGGGGCAATGCATGTAGTCATCATGGGGTGCGGCCGCGTCGGGAGTTCGCTCGCCCAGGAACTCGACGCCCGTGGTCACTCCGTCGCCATCATCGACCAGGACCCCGTCTCCTTCCGGAAACTCCCCAGCACCTTCGGCGGACGCACGATCGCGGGGGTCGGATTCGACCGGGACCGCCTCATCGAGGCCGGCATCGAGCGCGCGGACGCCTTCGCCGCCGTTTCGAGCGGCGACAACTCGAACATCATCAGCGCCCGCGTCGCGCGGGAGAACTTCAAGGTGGCCAAGGTCATCGCCCGCATTTACGACCCCCGACGGGCCGAGATCTACCAGCGCCTCGGCATCGAGACGGTGGCCAGCGTCGCCTGGACCACCCGACAGATGGTGCACAGCATCATGCCCGAGAAGGTCGAGGACTGGCATGACGCCACAGACACCGTGGTGATGGCTCCGATCCAGTTCAGCCCGGACTGGATCGGGGAGCGCACCTCGCTGATGTCGACGCAGACCGGCGCGCGCATCGCCTTCGTCACCCGGCTCGGCGGCGCCATTCTGCCCACGTCGGACACCGTGGTGCAGGAGGGTGACAAGATCCACTTCCTGTTCAATACCGATGCCCGTGATGCGGTCATCACCTCACTCGCCAACGGTCCGAAGCACGGTTAGGAACACCATGCGCATCGCAATCGCCGGAGCAGGCAAGGTTGGCAAGGCCATCGCGCGTGAGCTCATCACCAACGGTCATGACGTGCTGCTCATCGACCGTGACCCGGCGGAAGTGCGGCCGGAGTCGATCCCCGAAGCCTCCATGCTGCTCGCCGACGCCTGCGAGGCCTCCGCCCTGGAGGCTGCAGACCTCAGCACCTGCCAGATCATGATCGCGGCCACAGGCGATGACAAGGTGAACCTCGTGGTGTCGCTGCTCGCGAAGACCGAGTACGGCGTTCCGCGCGTCGTGGCGCGCGTCAATCATCCGAAGAACGAATGGATGTTCGACGAGGCCTGGGGCGTCGACGTCGCCGTGTCGACACCACGCATCGTGGCGGCCCTGGTCGAGGAGGCGGTGTCCGTCGGCGAACTGGTGCGCCTGTTCACGTTCCGCAAGGGCAATGCCGACCTGGTGGAGATCACCCTGGCCGGCGACTCGCCGGTCATCGGCAAGCGGGTCGATGCCGTTCCGCTGCCCATGGACTCGGCCTTGGTCGCGATCCTGCGACAGGCCCGCGTCATCACGCCCAGCCCGGATGACTCGCTGGAGGTCGGTGACGAGTTGCTCTTCGTCTGCGCAACCGACCAGCAGGACTCGCTACAGCAGATCTTCCTTCGCGGGTGAGCCGAAGTGGGGCCGCATCAACCGGTAGGCGAGCCACACGACGAGCACATACGGCGGCCAACCGAGGATGAGTTTCGCCGCACCGAGGGCGTTCAGCGCACCGGAGTAGTAGAGCGGCAGTTCCACTGCCAGGCGCAGTGCGAACAATCCAGCGAACAGCAGCGTCGCGGCCCCAGCGACCTTGCGCAGCTCGGCATCGCGCACCCACTTGAGCGGGTGCCCCTCCAGCGAGCCCACGAGCACGCCGATGAGCGGGTAGCGGACGATCACCGACAGCAGGTAGGCGAGGCCCCAGAGCACGTTCGTGATGAGTCCGGGCACGAAGTAATCCTTGGCATTGCCCGTGCGAGCCACCAGCCAGGCCGACACCGCGACGCCGATCACGCCGCTCGCGATGAACTGCAGCGAACCCTTGCGCACGATCCGGATGAGCGCAGCCAGCAGCGCCAGCGCGGCGGCCGCCTGGATCGACCTCGTGAGATTGCGGTCGCTGAACTGGTAGGTGAGCAGAAATGCCAAGGTGGGGATGCTGGACTCGAGCGCCCCGCGCCATCCGCCGATCGCCTGCTCGAGCTGGGCACGAGGATTGACGGTCATTCTGCGGCGCCGTGGGGCAGCAACTCGTAACGCGGGTTGTGCATCATGAGCACTCCATCCATGCGAACCACGCGGCCCTCGATGATGATCCCACG
>DAHWFQ010000203.1:0-14003 GCA_027324895.1 Actinomycetota bacterium
CGCTGCCCAGTGGTGGATCTGGCGGATGAGCAGGCCGCCACGGACGTCGAAGGAGATGTTCAGCGTCGACGCATAGGCCTCGGACATCTTCACGCCATGGAGCGGAAGGTAGGAGCCGTTGTACACGATCTCGGTCATCGAGGGCTTGAACCAGAGAGTCAGGTACACGCCCGAGAGCAGCAGCACGATGAAGGAGTACAGGGCCATCTCGCCCAGCATGAACGACCAGTGATCGGGGAAGACCTTGTTGAAGGTTTTCTTCAGCAGCTTCGCACCGCCGAGCCGTTCGTCGAGGGCGACGGCAGCGCGGCCGAGGGGGGTCGTCGAGGTCATGCGCGCTCCCAGAAGCTGGGTCCGACCGGCACCTGGAAGTCGCTGCGTGCGATCAGGTAGCCATCGGCGTCGGTGGTGATGGGCAGTTGCGGCATGTTGCGGGCCGCGGGACCGAACACCACCTTGCCGGCGTCGGCGAGGTCGAAGGTGGATTGGTGGCACGGGCAGAGCAGGTGATGGGTGGTCTGCTCATACAGCGAGATGGGGCAGCCGACGTGCGTGCAGACCTTCGAGTAGGCGAGGACGCCCTTGTAGTCCCACGGTGCGCTGGCGGTGCCGCCCTGCTGGGCGACGATGTTCTGCTCGTCCAGGCGCACGACCACGATGACCGACTTGGCCCTCGCGTTGAGCGTGCCGTCCCGTTCCTCGACACCGAGCAAGGTCTCCGGGACGGCGTTGATGAGGCCACCGATCGGCACGTCGTCACCTTTGATGGGCAGGTACGTCACGTCGGTGACCAAGCGGGTGCCGGCCTTCCAGATGGTGTGCGTGAGGGCACCGTTCGAGGCGGCGGGGCCTAGGTCGCGCAGGAGTACGACGAGGGGGATGGGGAAGAGCGCCATGGCGCCGAGTAGCGAGCGCCGCATGATGCCGCTGCTCACGAACCGGGAATCGGCGACGCCGGCGCTGAAGGTCTCCGCCAGGGCCGTGCGATCGGCGTCGTCGCTCTCGAGATCGTGTCGGTCCTCGAAGACCTCGACATCCGACATGAGCTGCTTGGCCCCGTGGATGGCTCCGATGCCGATGAACAGGATGCCCAGGCCGAAGGTCAAGCCCATGAAGAAGTTGATGGCGTTGACGTCGCCGACCACGGGCAGGCCGACCGTGGCGTTCCAGTCGGTGAAGCCGTACACAAGCACGGAGAGCACGATCATGGCCGCGGACGCGGCGAAGAAGCTCGCCACCTGCCGCTCCGCACGCCTCGCGGCGCTTGGATCGAGGTCGCTGGCGCGCCACTCGTGCTCGACGTTCGCGGGCTGCGGCCGCGAGGGGTCCGCAACCGGGTGCTGGTGCGTCACTTGGCCTTCACTCCGATCCAGACGGCGATGATCACGAGGATGGTGAAACCAGCGGCCCAGCCGAAGAGGCCCTCGGACACGGGGCCGAGACGGCCCAGGTTGAGACCCCCGGGATTGGCCGGTTCCTTCAGGAACTCGATGTACTTGATGACGGCCTGCTTCTGCGCGGGAGGCAGGGTCGCATCGGAGAACTGCGGCATGTTGTTGGGACCGATGAGCATGGCCTCGTAGATCTGGGTGGGGGTCGCGAGCATGAGGTTCGGTGCCTGCTTGCCCCAGGTGAGTGCGCCACCCTGCCCGGAGAAGCTGTGGCACTGCGCGCAGTTCGTGCGGAACACCTCACCGCCCATCGCCAGGTCGGCATTCTTCCAGTCCACCTGAGCCGCGCTCGGGATGGCCGGGCCTACGCCCAGGGATGCGATGTACGCCGCCATGGCTGCCGTCTCATCCTTGGTGTACAGCGAGCGGGTGCGACGGATCGGTTGGTTGGCGATGGTGCCGAGCGGCATGCGCCCGGTGCTCACCTCGAAGTCGGTGCCCGCGGCGCCCTTGGCGATCACGCCCGGGATGCCGTTGCCGCCCTGACCGCTGAGGGCGTGGCAGGAGGCGCAGCCCTCCTGGTACAGGAGTTTGCCCCAGACCAGTGGGTCGGAGGGATGGTCAGCCGTGCGCACGGCGGCCGTCGGCAGTGGTGCGGCCGCGACGGCGGCAGCTGCAGGGAAGGCGGAGATCATCAGGATGGCGAGGGTGGCGGCCGGACGCCGCAAGCGGGCTGCGTTCATGGTCGGGGTCGCGCTCCTTACTTGATGAGGTAGATCATCGCGAAGAGGCCGATCCAGACCACGTCGACGAAGTGCCAGTAGTAACTGACGACGATGGCGCGGGTCGCCTGCCCATGCGTGAACACCTTGCCGACGTAACTGCTCGCCCGGACGAACAGGAAGGCGATGAGGCCGCCGGTCACGTGGAGGCCGTGGAAGCCGGTGGTGAGGTAGAAGACCGATCCGTAGGCCGACGACGACAGCGTGAGGCCGTCGCGGACCAGGTTCGCGTACTCCCAAGCCTGCCCACCGATGAAGATCGAACCCATGATGAAGGTGAGCATGAACCAGCGGCGCAGGTTCTTGGCGTCGCCACGCTCTGCAGCGAACACGCCCATCTGGCAGGTGATGCTCGAGGACACGAGGATCAACGTGTTGGCCCCGGAGAACGGCACGTTGAGCCGGGTCGTCGTCGCCGCCCAGATGTCCGGGTTGATGGCCCGGAGCGTGAAGTACATGGCGAAGAGCGCAGCGAAGAACATGAGTTCGCTGGACAACCACACGATGGTGCCGACCGAGACCAGGCTGGGCCGGTTCACATGGCTGGGTTGCGCGGGCGCGACGGAAGTGGACACGTGCGTATTGTGGCAAAAAGGTCTAAAGAATCTATTCAGGGGGCCGAGCAGGCGCGTCATCGGCGACGATTGCTGCGGTGGGCGGCAGGCCGCTGGACCTATTTGACGGAACGGCGGCGGCTGCTTCGATGGGGCCATGATCCCCCTGCACGGTTCGTCCGACGTGGCCCCGAGCACCCCCTTCACCAGTGCGCTGCTCAGTTCGTGGGCACAGGTGGAGTGGATCCCCGCCGTGGGCATCCTCGCCGGCGCGCTCTGGTACCTGCTGGCCGTCCGAGTGCTGAGACGACGCGGCGACAGTTGGCCGGTGGGGCGCACCATCTCGTTCATCGGCGGCGGGCTGGGCACCCTGGTGCTCGCCACCGAGGGGCCGATCTCGGCATACGACACGACGCTGATCAGCGTGCACATGGTGCAGCACATGCTCATCTCCATGGTCGCCCCCATCTTCTTCGCCCTCGGCGCCCCCGTGACCCTCGCCCTCCGCACCTTCGCTCGGCCACTGCATCGGGCGCTCATGTGGCTGCTGCACTCCACCTACATGCGCGTGCTCGCCTTCCCCATCGTGTCGGGCGCGATCGCGGTGGCGAACCCGTGGGGCCTCTACTTCACCGGCTTCTATGAGTTGACCCTGCGCAATGTCTGGTGGCACAACTTCAACCATCTGCACTTCCTCGTGGTCGGCTGCTTGTGGACCTTCGCACTCATCGGCATCGATCCCATGCCCCGTGTGGGCCATGCGATGCGCATGCTCGCGGTGTTCGTGACCATGCCGTTCCACGCCTTCCTGGGTCTCACCATCATGGGTCAGCACAACCTGATCGCCGCCGATTGGTACCTCGACCAGCACCGCACCTGGGGGGCGACCCCGGCTGCCGATCAGCAGCTTGCTGGCGGCATCCTGTGGGCGGCTGGGGAGGTGGTGTCGATCCTCATCTTCATTGCCCTCTCCGTGCAGTGGGCCCGGGCATCGGACCGTGAGGCCCGTCGGATCGACCGCCAACTCGACCGTGAGGAGGCGGCGCGCCAGGCTCTCGCAGAGGGTGCCGATCCCGGCCGTGGCTGACGGAGTCGGAGCGGATCGCGTGCGCTCGGGACTCACGGCGGCGCGCAAGGCGAGGTAGGGCGCATGCGCCATACACTTGCCACATGTCTCTCAAGGTGTTGGTGTTCAGCGACGACGCGTCGATCCGCACACAGGTGCTGATGGCATTGGGCACCAGTGTGGCCCCCGAGTTGCCGAAGCTGGAGTTCATCGAGGTGGCCACCGAACCGGTGGTGCTGCGGACGCTGGCCGACGGGGCCGTCGATCTGGTGATCCTTGATGGTGAGGCCCACCCGGCAGGCGGCCTGGGCATCTGCCGACAGATCAAGGATGAGGTCTTCAACGCGCCGCCGGTCATCGTGCTCATCGGACGGGCGGCGGACGGATGGTTGGCGACCTGGTCCCGTGCCGAGGGCGTGGTGCCGCAGCCGATCGATCCCGTCGTCCTCGCCGAGACCGCCGCGACGCTCCTGCGCCAGCGTGTCTCGACGGCAACCGCCTGATCATGACCTGGCCCGCGCTGCTTGGTCCGCTCACTCGTCACGAACCGGTTTCCACGGACCTCGTGCAATGGGGCATGCGCGAGATCATGTCCGGCGCCGCCTCTCCGGCGCAGATCGCCGCCTTCGGTGTTGCGATGCGCATGCATGGCGAGACGCCAGCGGAGGTCTCGGCGCTCGTCGAGGTCATGTTGGAGTTCGCGAGGCCGGTCGACATCCCCGGATTGGCGCTGGACCCGGTCGGCACCGGTGGCGACGGCGCACACACCGTGAACATCTCCACCATGTCCGCGCTGCTGCTCGCCGCCAGCGGCACACCGGTGGTGAAGCACGGGAATCGCGCCGCTTCCAGCAAGTGCGGGTCGGCGGATGTGCTCGAAGCCCTGGGCGTGCGGCTCGAATTGTCGCCGGAGACGGCGCGGGAGGTCTTCGAAGAGATCGGGCTCACCTTCCTGTATGCGCCCGCGTACCATCCGGCGCTGCGCTTCGCCGGCCCCGCGCGCCGGGAGATCGGCATCCCGACGGTGTTCAATCTGCTGGGACCGCTTGCGAACCCGGCCCGTCCCAAGGTGCAGCTGCTCGGTGTGGCGGATGCGTCGCGGGCGCAGATCCTCATCGACGCGCTGCGCCTGCGCGGCACCACGGCCATCGCCGTGCACGGCGAGGACGGGCTCGATGAGGTGTCCGTGTTCGCGCCGACCACCATGTGGCCGTCATGGACAACGCAACCGGTCCGCTTCGACCCGCGGGAGCATGGCCTGCCGGACTTCGCCCCGGACGCCCTCCGCGGCGGCGATCCGGCCTTCAACGCCGAGGTTGCAGTGCGCGTGCTCGCCGGCTCGGAGGCTGAGGGTCTGCAGGGGGTGGTCCTGGCGGTGCTGCTCAATGCCGCGGCTGCGCAGGTGACGTTCGACGCGGCGCTGGGGCACCTCCCCGAGGACCTGCCAGGGGCCATCATGGCGAAGTTGCCGGCCCTGCGTACGACCTTGGCTGCGGGCGATCCGAAGCGACTGCTCGACCGCTGGGTGACGCTCACGAACCGCTAGGTACGTCGGGTACTGCTGCGCTGGCGCAGCGCGAACTCGCGACGGAACTCCAACTCCTGCACCATGTGCGCCTGTTCGCGGGCCTCGAGCGCCTTGGCGAAGCGCCGCCGCAGCGGCTCCATCGACGGCAGGGGAGAACTCAGCTCGCCATCGATCAGGCGCACGCCTTCCTTCTCCAACCAGGCCCACAGCAGGTTCGCCTCGCGGACGTCGGCAGCGGTCACCGCCAGGCGCCGCGGCACCTGCTCGGCCACGGCCACGAGCGCCGCGATCGCGGCCCGATGGTCGCTGCCGTCGAGCACGCGTCCGGCCGCCGCCAGGCGTCCGTGGCGAAGCACGTGGACGTCCCATGCATTGCCTTCGCGCCGTCCAGCAACGAGTTGCGGGGTCTCCGCCAGCATCTCGAACCGCTGGCGTCGCGTGTTCCCCTGGATGAAGGCGAGCAGCCGATCGCGCACCACTGCTGCTTCCTCGTATCGCTCCTGCGCGGCCAACGACTGCTGGCGAACCTCCAGGGCTGCGGCCAGTTCGCTGCCGCTGCCGTTGCAAAGGTCGATGACCGCGCGAGTGGTGTCCGCGTAGGCGTCGCGCGACAAGCGTTGGTCGCAGGGCGCGACGCAGCGGCCCATGTCGGCCAGAGCGCAGGCGGACCTCGGCTTACGCAAGCCGATCGGCTCCTGGCAGGTACGGATGGGCACGAAGGCCGTGATGCAATCGCGGGCCAACTCGGCGTCCGCCCGCGAGGCGAACGGTCCGAGATGCAGTAGACCCTTGCCGGTGTTCCGCTCGCGCACGATGGACAATCGTGGGAAGGCCTCGGAGGTGAGGCGCAGCCAGACGTTGCGCTCGGGTCGCACGCCGGTGCGGTTGAACGGGGGCTTATGGGCGACCAGCATGCGGTGCTCGCGCACCAGGGCCTCGAAGTCTGTCTCGCAGGGGATCGCGCGCACCGTGGCGGTGAGGTCGAGCATGCGCTCCATGCGGTCTCGCGTCTCGGCCGCACCGAAGTAGTTGCGTACCCGGCTGGCCACATCCCGCGACTTGCCGATGTACAGCGGTTTGCCGTGCGCATCCTCGAAGACGTACACGCCGATTGTGTGGGGAAGGCCGTCCGCCAACGCCCGCTTGGCGCCGCGGCGAGCCGCGATGCGGGGTCCCAGTTGGAGCAGGTCCTCGAGGCGGACCACGCCAGCCGAGGCCAGTCGTTCCAGGAGGCAGTGGAAGACGTGGACCGTGGCCTTGGCGTCGTCGAGCGCGCGATGGGTGGGCGGAACCGGTGCGTCGAAGTGGTTGGCCAAGGTCTGCAGCTTGCGGTTGGGGACCTCGCCGGAGGGCAGAGCGGCCCGCGCCATACGCACGGTGTCCACGACTCGCGGCTCCGGCCAGTCCTGTTGCAGCACTGCCGCCGCGCCCTTGAGGAAGCCGACGTCGTACGCGGCATTGTGGGCGACCAGGGTGGCGCCGGCGATGAACTCCAGGAAGGAGGGGAACACGCCTGCCAGTGCTGGCGCCCCAGCCACCGTGGAATCGCTGATGCCGGTGAGCGCTGTGATGAACGGGGGGATTGACACCCCGGGGTTCACCAAGGTCTGGAACTCGCCGATCACCTCGCCGCCGCGGATCTTCACGGCGCCGATCTCGGTGATGCCGGCATCGACGGGTGCGCCACCGGTGGTCTCGAGATCGACCACGACGAAGGTGGAGGCGGACAGCGCCTGCCCCAGGTCGTCGATGCCGATTTGGATGCCCACGCGAGAACCGTACGGGGCACCTCCGACAGTCGCAGATGCGAACGGCCTGTCTGACCCCCCTCGTAGCCTGCGGAGTGAGGAGGAACCATGATCATCAGTTGCGAGGGCTGCCACATGCGCGGCCCGGCTTGTGACGACTGCGTCGTCACGCACTTCCTGGCCCTGCCCAGCCCACAGCCGGTCGGGGCGGTCGAACTCGGCCCGCGCGAGCAGCGTGCCTTGCAGGTGCTCCAAGGATCCGGCCTGGTGCCGCCATTGCGTCTGGCAGCCGGGCCTGAACGAGGCCTTCGCAGGGCTTGACGGCCCGCAGCCGCACCGGGTGAGCGACCCGGGTTCAGTCCGTGGCGTACAGGCGCTCGATGTCCCCTGCGCACTCCTGCATCACGACGTTCCGCTTCACCTTCATCGAGGGCGTCAACTGTCCGCCTGCCTCGGTCCAGTCCGTGCTCAGCACGGTGAACTTGCGGACGCTCTCCGCCTGCGAGACCTTGCTGTTCGCGGCATCCACCGCATGCTGGATGTCGTCGAGCAGGTCGGCGTTCGCGCACAGATCGAGGGGAGTCGAGGTCTCGGGCAGGCCATGCGCACGGGCCCACGGGCCCAGCGCCTCGGCATCGAGGGTGATGAGCGCAGCCACGAAGGGTTTCGCATCTCCCACAACCAGGCACTGACTCACCAGTGCGTGGGCACGAATGCGGTCCTCGAGGGGGGCGGGTGCGACGTTCTTGCCGTTCGCGGTCACCAGCAGTTCCTTCTTGCGACCGGTGATGAACAGGAAGCCGTCGTCGTCGATGCGCCCGATGTCGCCCGTGTGGAACCAGCCCTCGGCGTCGATCGCCTCAGCGGTGGCCCGGGGGTTGCTCCAATAGCCGCGGAACACGACGTCGCCACGTCCGAGCACCTCCCCGTCATCGGCGATGCGCAGGGATACGCCGGGAAGGGCGGGCCCCACCCCACCGATGCGGAAGCGCTGCACCCGATTCACGCACAGCGGTGCCGTGGTCTCGGTGAGGCCGTAGCCCTCGAGCACGGTGATACCGATGCCGTGGAAGAAGTGCCCCAGGCGCTCACCGAGCGCGGCCCCGCCGGAGATGACCCAGCGCACGTTGCCGCCGAGTCGCTCGCGGATCTTGCTGTAGACGAGCACATCGAACAGCTTGTGCTGCAGGGACAATCCGATGGGAGCACGTCCCTTCTCGGTGGCCTTGCTGTAGGCGATGCATACGCGGACGGCATGGTCAAAGATGCGCCCCTTGCCCTCACCCTCGGCCTTCTGCCGGGCCGCGTTGTAGACCTTCTCGAAGACCCGGGGAACGGCGAGCAGGAAGGTCGGGCGCGAGACCGCGAGGTCGTTCACGAGGTTCCTCGCGTCGGGCGCGTGCGACAACTTCAACCCCTGGTCCACCACGACCACCTGGATGATCCGTCCGAAGATGTGCGCCAGTGGCAGGAAGAGCATGGTCGAGTTCCCCTTGTCGCTCAGCACCTCCGGAATGGCGGAGGCCGCGGACGTGGCGACGAACTGCAGGTTGCGGTGAGTGATCTCGCAGCCCTTGGGCTGGCCCGTGGTGCCCGACGTGTACACGATGGTCGCCAGGTCTTCCCAGTCGACAGCGCTTCTGCGCTCGTCCAACAGGGCGTCGTCCATGGCTGAGCCGGCCAGCGTCAACTGTTCCAAGGCACCCGAATCGATGACCCAGCGATTCGTCACCACGGTCTCCGTCGTGCGATGTGCGAGCTCCAGGTGTCGTTGCGTCTCGACGATGAGCGCCACGGCCCCGGAATCGCGCAGGATCCACTGCACCTGTTCGAGTGCGCTCGTCTCGTAGATGGGGACAGTGACGGCGCCTGCGTACCAGATCGCGTAATCGATGACCGTCCACTCATACCGCGTCCTCGACATGAGGGCGACCCGGTCGCCGGCTCGGACGCCGCTTGCCATCAACCCTTTGGCGATGTCCCGGACGAGTCCGTGGAACTCAGCGGCGCTGGTGTCGATCCACGCGTCCCCGACGCGGCGCACCATCGTCACGCGCTGCGGGGTGTTCGTGGCGTGCGTGCGCAGGCAGTCGGTGAGGCTCCCGTGCTCGGGTAGTGCCACCAGCTCCGGCTCATGGATTTCGCGCATAGTGCCCTCCCACCGCAACGCTAGCGTTGCCGTGATCGCGCGCAGCGAAAATCGGCCGGAAGGTCCCATCCACTCGCTGTGCAGCCGCTGGCTACGCTTGGCCCAACCCGAATTGCGAGGAGCGCCCGTGTCATTGGCCATCGGAGTGGACCTTGGTGGAACCAAGATCGCAGCAGGCGTCGTGGACGAGGCCGGTGTGATCATCGCCGAGGAGCGTCGACCGACACCGACGGAGGACAGCGCCTCTGTGGTCGCGGCCATGGCGGAGGCCATCGCGGTCCTGCGCCAGGAGCACGAAGTGACTGCCATCGGCATCGGGGCTCCGGGCTTCGTCAATGCCTCCCGTGATGTCCTCCTGTTCACGCCGAACCTGCCGATGGCCGACGTCGAACTGTCGAATCAGCTCTCGGCGGTCACAGGCCTCCCGGTGGTGGTGGAGAACGACGCGAACTCCGCGGCCTGGGCCGAGTACCGCTTCGGTGGCGGTGCAGGCGTGTCGGACATGGTGCTGCTCACCATCGGCACCGGTCTCGGCGGCGGCATCGTGAGCGACGGCAGGCTGCTCCGTGGGTTCTTCGGCGTGGCGGCTGAGGTCGGACACATCGAGATCGTGCACGGCGGCCACCGCTGCGGTTGTGGGCTGGACGGATGCTGGGAGCAGTACGCGAGCGGAAGCGCCCTCACCCGCATCGCCCGCCGCCTGGCCCGCAAGCGTAGGGACGAGGCCACCGTGCTGCTTGCGCTCGGAGACGGGACACCGGAGGGCGTCAAGGGCAAGCACATCACCAAAGCGGCTCGTCAGGGCGATCCCGTCGCGCTGGCGGCCTTCGATGAGGTCGGCATCATGCTCGGCAGGGGGATGGCGATACTCGCAGCGGTACTCGACCCCGCCGCCTTCGTGATCGGGGGAGGCGTGAGCGATGCCGGAGAGCTCCTGATGTCACCCACGAGGCGCTCCTTCGAGGACCACCTCACCGCGCGATCACACCGTCAACTGGCGCAGGTCGCCCTGGCCACCCTGGGCAACGACGCCGGCATCGTGGGCGCTGCGGACCTGGCTCGCCGCTAGGAGGTCTGGCGGACGACCCGCTGGACGAATTCGAGGCTGCGCCGAAACAGCAGATCGGCATCGTTGTCGAGCGTGGCGACGTGATAGCTGTGCTCCAGGATGAGGACCTGCTTGTCCTGCGCTGGGATGTGGGTGACCAGCCATTCGTGGTTCGATGCCTCGACCACATGGTCCTCCGCGCTCTTCACGATGAGCGTGGGCTGGTCGACCTTCGCGACATCCGCTCGCACCACTGCCCACAGCTGTTGCAGTTGCACGAAGGCCTTCACGGGCATGCGGTCGTATGCGTGCTCGTTGCCACCGGGTCGCTTGATGTCGTTTCCGATCGCCGGGAACATCGGCTTCACATACTGCAGCAGCCTCGCGAGGCGAGCCAACGGGTTCTCGGTGTGCACGGAAGCGTTCACGAGCGCCAGGCCGGTCACGTCGTCGCCCAGTTCCTCCGCCAGCCGCAAGGCGAGCGTTCCTCCCATGCTCAGGCCGAAGACGAACACGCGATCACACCGTGCGCGGAGTTCCGTGAGCGCCGACCGCTCCGCATCACGCCAATCCTGCCAACCGGTCGTGGCCAACTCCTGCGGAGTGGTGCCGTGCCCGGGCAGCAGGGGCAGGCGCGTGCTGTAGCCATGCCGTGACATGAACTCGGCCCACGGCCGCATGGCCGCTGGGGAGCCGGTGAATCCGTGGCAGAAGAGGATGCCCGTGGATCCGCCGTCAGAGGAGAACGGGGCGACCGCCGAGTTGTGCGTCATGCGTACATCGTGGCACGCCATGCCGGCCGCGGAGATGAGCGGCACGGACGCTCGGCCGGTGCGCGCCGCACAGCATCTGTCGTAGCCTTGCACCCATGCTGTACTGGTTCCTGAAGTTGTTCGTGTTGGGTCCGGTACTGCGTACGCTCTTCCGCCCCAAGATCATCGGTCGCAAGAACTTCCCCCGCAAGGGTGCGGCCATCCTCGCGTCCAACCACGTGTCCTTCAGCGATTCGATCTTCCTGCCACTGGTGGCACCGCGACGCATCACCTTCCTCGCCAAGAGCGAGTACTTCACGGGGCGCGGCATCAAGGGCAAGCTGAGCAAGGCCTTCTTCGCGGGCGTAGGGCAGGTGCCGATCGATCGCAGCGGTGGACGCGCCTCCGAAGCCGCCATCCAGACCGGCCTCTCCATCCTCCGCAATGGTGACCTGCTCGGCATCTACCCGGAGGGCACCCGCTCGCCCGATGGGCGCCTGTACCGCGGGCGCACCGGAGTGGCGCGGATGGCCCTCGAGGCGGGAGTGCCGATCGTGCCCGTTGCCATGATCGGGACCTACGAGATCCAGCCCACCGGTCAGGTGTGGCCGCGCATCAAGCGCGTGAAGATCGCATACGGCGAACCCATCGACGTCACGGATTTCCTTGACCAGGCGAAGGACCCGGTCGTCCTGCGGACGATCACGAATCGCGTCATGGATGCGCTGCAGGCGTTGTCCGGGCAGGAGTACGTGGATATCTACGCGACGAAGGCCCGCGCGCTGCAACAGGCCCAGGCGGAGACCGAGACGGTGGAAGAGGTCAACGCCCTGGCCGAGGAGGCGGCGGACGCCGACGAGGACAGCAACTGAGACCTCACGGGCATGCATGAGGGGGCGCCGGGAATCCGGCGCCCCCTCATGCATACGTCACACCATCAGTGCGCGGCGATCGTCCGACCCTTGGGCTGGTTGATCTCCTTGAGCAGGTGGGTGAACCAGGGCTCGTTCGTCTTGAAGGGCTTGGCGCCCTTGATCCGCGGGAATTCGATCGCACGCAGTTCGTCGCCCTGCTCCTCGTCCTCGCCGATGAGGCCCGGGATGCCGGCGAATGCGGACTCCACCGCCTTGTCCACGCAACGCTTGATGAGGGCGAGGTCCACTTCGTTGGCGGCTGCCGCACGGGCGAAGTAGCCGCTCTTCTGCACGAGCACCTTCTCGGCACCGATGAGCGGCGCGAACTGCTCGGCAAACCACTTGCCGGGGTTGATGAGGTCGAGTCGCACGTGGCCGAAGGGATCGCGTGGCACCTCCTCGCCGCGCTCCTCCATCTGGGCGATGATGGCATCGAGGCCCGCACCCTCGGACAGGAAGATGTTCACGTTGCCGACCTCGTCCATCACCTTGGTGAGGCGGGCCGCCTCACCTTCGAGGTCGAGCGCGATCTCCGGCACGTAGACGGCGTGGATCTCGCGGGTGGCGCGCGGTGCGCCGAAGTCCTCGACCCACAGCCGTTCATCGAGCAGTTTGCGGTACGAGGACGCGGTCGCCGCGGTGAGCCAGCCGCAGTGTCGGCCCATGACCTCATGGATGATCAGCATCTTCGGGTTCGAGCTGTGCTCCGATACCACGTTCTCGAAGAAGCGCGCGCCCTCGTCGGCGGCGGTCCAGGCGCCCAGGCTCTGCTTGATCGGCACGATGTCATTGTCGATCGTCTTGGGGAGGCCCACGACCGTGAGCCCGTAGTCGTTCTGTTCGAGGAACGCCGCGAGGTCAGCGGCGGCCGTGTTGGTGTCGTCGCCGCCGATCGTGTGCAGGACGTCGACGCCATCCGCCACCAGCTGGTCGGCGGCCACGCGTTGCGGGTCCTGACCCTCCTTCACCAGGCCGCGCTTCACGCAGTCCTTGACGTTGGTCAGCTTGACGCGCGAGTTCTGGATGGGCGAGCCACCGAACAGGTGCAGGCGATGTGCCTGCTCGCGGACCTCGGGAGTGACGAGCATCTTGTCGCCACGCAGTAGGCCGGCGTAGCCGCCTCGGTAGGCGATGATCTCCACCTCGGGCGCGAGCTCCGTGTAGCGCTCGATGAGGCCGCCCACGGCGGAGGAGAGGCAGGGCGCCAGCCCGCCGGCGGTGAGCAGAGCAACCTTCTTGATGGCCATGAGCGCCCCTTCGATTCGATGCGAAACCAGTCACGCGGTGCAGGCTGATTTTAGCGGGCGCCCTCGTTGCCATCTCGCCGGGCGGCTTGGTCCCGGGGGCCGTCGATACACTTCGCCCATGCAATCCCAAGTCGAATGGCCCGATCTGCCGGCCGTGCAACAGCCGGAATGGCCGGACCAGGTCGCGCTGGAAGCGGCCCTTGACGAATTGCGCGTGAGCCCGCCGCTGGTGTTCGCGGGCGAGTGCGACCTGCTGCTGAGCCGACTGGGCGAGGTCGCCTTGGGTCGCTCGTTCGTGCTCATGGGGGGCGACTGCGCCGAGACCTTCGCCGCGAACACTGCGAACTCCATCCGGGCTCGGCTGCAGACGGTGCTGCAGATGGCCATCGTCCTCACCTACGGCGCACAGCTGCCGGTGCTCAAGGTGGGACGCATGGCTGGCCAGTACTTCAAGCCCCGCTCGAACGCCTGGGAGACGCGCGAAGGCGTGACCATGTCGTCGTACAAGGGCGACGGCATCAATGACCTCGCATGGGAGCCTGAGGCGCGGCGCGCGGACCCGCACCGACTGGTCCGTGCGTACAACGCGTCCGCCGCCACCCTCAACCTGGTGCGCGCATTCACGCAAGGCGGGTACGCGGACCTGCGCCAGGTGCATGCGTGGAACCAGGACTTCGTCCGGGACTCGGCCGCGGGTCAACGCTACGAGCGCATCGCCGGTGAGATCGATCGCGCGCTGGCCTTCATGGCCGCGTGCGGTGCAGACCCCGAGGAGTTCCGTCGCGTTGAGTTCTATGCCGCCCACGAGGCGCTCGTCCTCGATT
>DAHWFQ010000217.1:0-9475 GCA_027324895.1 Actinomycetota bacterium
TGACCATGATCGACATCAACGTCGACCGCTTGGCCACCGCCGAACTGCTCGGCTGCACGGCGACCGCCACGAGCGCCGCTGGCTTCGCCGTAGTCGTATTTGCGGAACATCGTGAGGTAGATCTCGTAGGGCATCGTCGTCGACGCTGAGCCCGGCCCGCCCTGCGTGATGGTGAACACCGCGTCCATGCTCTGCGAGATGTAGATGGTGCCGAGCACCACCGCGAGCTCGATGTACGGGCGCAGGTGGCTGAGCGAGATGTAGCGGAAGATGCGCCAGGGGCCGGCGCCGTCCATGCTCGCCGCCTCCAGGATGTCCGGGGACTGGCTCTGCAGTCCCGCCAGGAGGATGAGCATCATGAAGGGTGTCCACTGCCAGATCATGGGGATGGCAACGGCAATGAGCGGCCTATCGGAGACCCAGTCGGTCTGGATGATCGAGGGGTTGCCGAACTTGTTCAGGATCTGCGTCATGACGCCATTGATCAGGCCGTAGGTGGGGTTGAACATGATGTGCTTCCACATGAGCATGGCTGCCACTGGCGTCACGAGGAACGGCGTGATCAGCAGCGTGCGGAGCAGCCCACGTCCGAGGAACTTGCGATCGAGGAGCACGGCGAGTGCCAGACCGAGGATGACCGCCACGATCACCACTGCGGCGGTCAGGAAGATCGTGTGCACGAGCGCATCGCGCATGCGGTTGTCACCGAGCACGGTCTGGAAGTTCTGCAGGCCCGCGAAGTGGCGCTCATCCGGGTACATGATGTTCCAGTTGAAGGTCGAGATCACCAGTGTCACCACGAATGGCAACTGGGTGAGGACGACGATCACCAGAAGCGCCGGAAGCAGCGGACCACGTCTGGCCCACCGCTGGCGGGCGGGCGGCTTCTCGTGGGGTGCGCGGGCAAGCACGCTTTGCGTCGACATGGACGCCTCCTGAACTCAACGTGTGCGGCGGAAGACGGCGCCGGGCCGATGGGACGATGCACGTCGCTCGCAGGCGAGCGTCCGCTGGGGAGCCGACTCGCGGCGATCAGGATCGGCGCAGGCGACGCGTTGCGACGCGAACTGCCACGGCGTCATGCGCGGGCGCGGTTGGCGCCGTCGGTGGTGGGTTGTCGGGGTGTGTGGGAGGGCCCAGGGCCCTCCCACACACCGCCTTCATCTAGCGATTGACGGTGGCCGCATCACTGCGGCGCATCATCACTTCTTGTACTTGGCTCCGACGGCCTTCGCGTAGCCCTCGCCCTTGTCCAGCGCGGCCTTGACCGACTGCTGTCCGGCAATGGCGGCGGAGACTTCCTGTGCCACCTTGGTGCCGAGGTCAGCGAACTCGGGGATCGCGATGAACTGGACGCCGACGACGCCGGCGGGGCGGTTCAGCGGCAGCGGGCGGGTCGGGTTGACCGGGTCGACACCCTTGATGGAGTCGAGCACGATCTTGTAGTACGCCTTGGTCGCGGCCTGGTACTGCGGGATCGCGTAGGTGGAGGCACGCTTGCCGTCCGGCACGCGGTTCCAGCCGAGCGTCTTGCCCACGAGTTGCTCGTAGTCCTTGCTGGTTGCCCAGCTCATGAACTTGTACGCGGCGTCGGCCTTCTTGGAGGCGCCTTCAAGCGCGAATGCCCATGCCCACAGCCAGCCCGAGCTCTTGGTCTTGACGGTCGGGGCGAAGGCGTAACCGAACTTGCCCGCGAACTTCGAGAACGAGGGGGACTCGATCGACGAGGTGGCCGAGGTGGCGTCGTACCACATGGCCGCCTTGCCCTGTGCCATGGCGTTGTCGCACTCGGTGAAGCCGGACTGGGCCGCACCGGGCTCGCCGTACTTCCGCACCAGGTTGACGTAGAAGTTCACAGCGGCGGAGAACGGCTTGGAGTTGACCTGCGCGTTCCACTTCTTGTCGAACCACGTGCCACCGTAGGTGTTCACGACCGTGGTGAGCGGCGCGAAGAGCTCGCCCCAGCCCGGAAGGCCACGCAGGCAGATGCCGGCGACGCCCTTCTTCTTGTCCGTGAGCTTGGCAGCCGCGGCGGCAACCTGCGCCCATGTCGGGTGCAGCGGGATCTTCACGTGGGCCTTGGCAGCCAGGTCCTTGCGGTACATGAGCATCGACGACTCACCGTAGAAGGGGAGACCGTAGAGCTTGCCGCCGGTCGAGAGGCCGGACTTCATGGCCGGGAGCACGTCCTTGATGTCGTACGCGGCATCGGCCTTGACCTGGGCGTCGAGCGGCTGCAGCCAGCCCTGCTTGCCCCAGATCGGGACCTCGTACATGCCGATCGTGACGACGTCGTACTGGCCGGCGCCGGTCGCCACGTCCTGCGTCACCTTGTCGCGCAGTTCGTTCTCGGGGAGGATCGTGATGTTCACCTTGATGCCGGTCTTGGCGGTGAAGTTGGCGTCCACGAGACCCTTGAGGTCGTTCATCTGCGGGTTGCCGACCATCAAGACGTTGATGGACTGGTCGGCCGCATGCGCCGGAACCGACATTCCGGCCGCGGCAATCGCTGCCACGGCACATGCCGCAGCGGCAGCGCGTGCCTGCTTGCTGAGATACTTCACTTGTCCTCCTGAAGGCCGCATCCGGATTTCCGGGTGCGGGGTTTTGGGTGGGTGGATCAGGACCGCTCGGGTACCAACCATTCGGTCCGGATCTCGCGTCGGGGGACGGTGGGCCCGCCAGGGCTCACCGTCCTCGGGCTGAGGCACGAGGTCGCACCCCAGGACGCTGCTTGTGTCACGCATGCGACGAGGTCTTCCCCGTCTGCGGCGGCTGCTACGTATCCCGCAACAGTCGCATCTCCGGCGCCAACGGTGTTGACGACGTCGATTGCCGGCGGCGTGACCGCCAGCACGTCTGATCCTGCGCACGCGACGCCCGTGTTCCCGCCATCACTGACGAGCACGGCACCGCCGGTGCGCCGGGAGAGGTCGCGGGCGGCGTCCGCCAACGACTGCACGCTGGAGATCGCGGTGCCGAGCAGCGCTTCCAGCTCATCCTTGTTGGGCTTCATGAAGTCCGGTCGATGGGTGATCGCGGTGGCGAGCGCGGGACCGGAGGTGTCGATCGCGAGCTTGGCTCCGCAGCGGTCCGCGGCGGCCCGGAGCGCAGCGAAGAGCTCGTCCGCGTCGGACTCCAGCACCGAACCGGCCACCACGATCCACGACACGCGGTGCTGGTCGATCACCGCGGAGACCGCGTCGACGAGGGCCCGCCGAGCATCCGCGCCCAAGGCACCCACCGGCGCGTTCACCTTGGTCGAGGCGTTCGTGAGGAGCGTGGTGTTCACACGCATCTCGGGTCCCGCAGGAACGGTCCGCACATTGAGGCCCAGCTCCGCGGCCAGGGATTGCCACAGGACCCCCAGCGGGCTGGACGGAACCGGGGCCAGCGCGATCGTATCGACGCCGTTGGCATCGAGCACAGCGGACACGTTCACGCCCTTGCCCGAGGCCTCCACGCTGGTCGAGGTGGCACGGTTGACGGCGGCCACTTCCACGCGATCCACGACATAGGTGAGGTCCACCGCGGGGCTCGGCGAGACGGTGAGGATCATGGGAGCACCACCTCGACTCCCAGGGCCTCCGCGCCGCGCAGGAAGGCGGGATCGGCGTCGTGATCAGTGAACAGGCAGTCGAACTGACCGAGCGTGGCGAAGCGGATGAAGGAGTTCACGTTCAGCTTCGAGGAGTCCACGGTGAGCCAGATCTGACGAGCGGCACGGATGGCGGACGACTTCATGGCCGCGACCGCAGCATCCGGGCAGGTGCAGCCGCGCTCGATGGACACGCCGTTGGCGCCGATGATGGCCACATCCACCACCAGGTCGGCAAGCTGGTCGCGACCGGTCGGATCGGAGACGGCGAGTGTGTTCGTGCGCACCCGGCCCCCGATGAAGAAGACGGACGTATTGGGCTTGGAGGCCAACGACATCGCGGTGGGCAGGGCGGCGGTCACCACGGTGACCGGCTCCGAGGGGTTCCACGTCTCGGCGATCACCTGGGCCGTTGAGCCCTCGTCGATGAAGACGGCGCCGACACCGGCGAGTCGAAGCACCACCGCGTCGGCGATGGCCTGCTTCTCCGCGAGGAAGTTGGCGCGGCGGTTCCAGAGCGGGATCTCGAACAGCGAGCCCTCGACCGGTATGGCTCCCCCGTGCACGCGCTTGACGAGGCCCTTGTCCTCCAGCTCGTCCAGGTCCCTGCGGACGGTCTCCTGGGTGACTGCCAACTCGGTGGCGATCTCCGCCACGTTGAGCCGACCTTCGCGCCTCGCCTTGGCGACGAGCAGCGCGCGCCGTTCCTCAGGAAACACTCTGCTCCCTCGAACTGCAGTGCCTGGATTGTTGGACGAATGAAGCATCACGCAGACACCCCCACAATTTCAAAGAATCTTCAATAACAACTTGATAACTTATCGCAGAGACTGTCACGTCCATACACAGACAAACGCAGATTCTTCACGTACGCTGTAGATAACCGCTGGCACGCGGCCGGAGAGCAGGATCGGGTCATGAGCCTTCGCACCACCGCCGACCTCGTGACGAGCGCTCGCGGTCGGGGGGCAGGCGTACCCGCATTCAACGTCATCACGCTGGAGCATGCGGAGGCCATCGCCACCGCGGCGGAACGCGTGGGGCTGCCCGTCATCCTCCAGGTCAGCGAGAACGCCGTGCGGTTCCACGGCGCGCTCGCACCGATCGCCGCGGCCTGCGCATCCGTCGCCGCGGCCTCAACGGCCGAGATCGCCCTGCACCTCGACCACGTCGAGGACTTCGCCCTGCTCGAGCAGGCAGCCGATTGCGGCTTCTCCTCGGCCATGTTCGACGCGGGCGCGCTGCTGTACGACGCCAACGTGGAGGCCACGCGACGGGCAGTGCGGTGGGCGCACGAGCACGGGCTGTGGCTGGAAGCGGAGCTCGGCTACGTCGGGGGCAAGGAGAACTCCCCCGTGAGCGCGCATGCCAAGGGCGTCCGCACCGACCCCGACGAGGCCACCCGCTACGTCGCGGACACCGGCGTTGATGCATTGGCGGTGGCCGTCGGCAGTTCGCATGCGATGGTGGAGCAGACCGCACAACTCGACCTGGCGCTCATCGCCCGCTTGGCTGAGGCCCTCGATGTGCCGCTCGTGCTCCACGGATCCTCCGGTGTGCCACTCGATCAGCTCAGCGCAGCCGTGAGCGCCGGCATGCGCAAGGTCAATGTGGGAACCGCACTCAACATCGCCTACACGCAGGCCATCCGCGAGCACCTCGCCGGCAGCGACAAGGTGGATCCGCGCCCCTACCTGAAGGCGGCGCGCAGCGCCATCGTCGACGCCATCACGCCGACCATCTTCGCCATCGCCCGCACCTAGGCCCGCAGCTCAGGCACCTTCGCTCATGCTCCACAGTGTCCAGAGTGCCGTGCGCATGCGGCGCGGCTGCTGGAGCACGGTCACCGCAGCGAAGGCCACGTCCTCGGGCTGCATGAACGCGAGTTTCGCGGGATCACCCGCAACCCGCCCGTCGCCGTCGGCGAAGCCGGTGTTCACCGCCGCGGGGGCGATGGTGCTCACGCGAATGCCCCGCTCACGCACCTCTCGATCGAGCGAGATGGCGAAGCCCACCTGGCCGTGCTTGCTGGCTGCGTAGACCGCCTCCGTCGCCAGACCGGTGCCGAGGCCCGCCGTGGAGGCGATGATGACGACGTCCCCGCCTCCTGGGCGCGAGTCGAAGTGGGACACCGCAGCGCGAACCGCGAACACCGTTCCCATGAGGTTGGTGTCGACGATGGCCTGCAGCCGGTCATCGGGATAATCGAGCACCGAACCGAAGACCCCGACGCCGGCATTGCACACGAGGGAGTCCAGACCGCCCCAGGCGTCGACAGCCGCCTGCACCGCAGCCCCCAGGGTGGCTGATGAGCGCACGTCGACTGTGCAGGCGATCCACTGCTCCCTCGGGAACGGCGAGGCCACGCTGGCGGCTCGCTCGACATCCATGTCTGCGAGCACCACGCGCGCGCCGGCCTCGAGCAACAACGTGCTGATGGCCGCGCCGATGCCGGCGCCGGCGCCCGTCACCAGGACGGCGGTATTGCGGATGTCACGACGTTCGGCTGGCATGTGTAGCTCCCTGACTGGAAATTCCGTGGCGCAGCATGGCGACGGCGGTCCGATAGCGCTCGCGTCGCGCGTCGAGCACGGGGTTCGGTGTGGGTGATGCGGCAAGCGCGGTGGAGGGTCTCGTCAGCGTCGTCAAGTCGTCCTGCTCGATGAGACCGGCGGCGATCGCACCGAGCAGGGCGGCGCCACGCGCGGATGCTCCGGGTACCTCGACGGCCCGCAACTCGACCTTCAGGACATCGGCGAGCAGCGCACGCCATGGCTCGGAGGTGGTGCCGCCTCCGGCGAGCCACAGCGAGCCATTGGCCACGGCAGACCTGGGCATGGCATCGAGTCCATCCGCGACGGCGAAGGCCACGCCCTCAAGCGCGGAGTAGAGCAGCGCCTCGCGATCATGACGCGCGTCCAGGCCGAGCCAGGCACCGCGCATCGCGGTGTCGAGGTACGGCGTGCGCTCGCCCATGAGATGCGGCAGGAACAAGGGGTCATCCTCCTGCGGGCGATGTGACGCGGCCGCGTACAGCGCCTGCCAGTCGGCGGCCAGCATGCGCGTCACCCAGGCGAGCGTGGTACCGCCCGTGAGGCCCGCCGCCATCGCGTACCAGCCGTGCGGCGTGGCGTCGCGGTAGAGGTGCGTCACGATCGAGGTCGCCGGCTGCAGGTGACTGCTGCTCGGAGCTTCCACCGGCGCCACGATCTGCACACCGGTGCCGATCGTGAGTTGGGCCTGTCCGGGGTTGAGGAGGCCGGAGCCCAGTGCGGCTGCGGGAGTGTCGCCGGCACCGGCGGCCACGGGCAGGTCCGCGGGCATTCCCAGTTGCCCCGCGACCTCGACACGCAAACGACCCGCGGGGACCCCGGAATGGGCGAGGATGGGCGGTAACAACCGCGTCGGGACGCCAAGCGCGGCAAGCACTTCCGCGCTCCAGTCCTGACTGATGACGTCATAGAGCAGGGTGGCGGAGGCATCGCTCGGCTCGGTCGCCCACGAACCGGTGAGGCGGCCCCGCACCCAGTCCTTCGGGCAGAGCGCGAAACGCGCACGATCGATGGAGCCGGGTTCGCGGAGGCACAGCCACTCCAGGATCGGCCCGGCAGTGCCGGGACTGACGGGGTTGGCGAGGCGGGCCCGGGTCGCCGCAGGCAAGCGGTCGTAGGTTGCGAGGTCGGCGCGCGCGTCGGCCCAGAGCACGGCCGGCCGCACCACCTCGCCTCGACCGTCGACGAGCACCACACCGTGCATCTGGCCGGAGAGCCCGATTCCGCGCACCTGTCGCGGGTCGAGTCCCTCGAGCACGGCGTGCACGCCGGCGACGATGGCTGACCACCAGGCCTCCGGCTCGGTCTCGGCCCAGCCCGGGTGTGGGCGAAGCACGGGGTACTCATGGGTGCTCGCTCGCAGCACCTTGCCCACGCGGTCGGTCAACACCACCTTGACGGAACTGGTGCCGAGGTCGATGCCGAGGACGGTGTCGGACATGTCGTGGTCCGTCACAGCGCCATGACCACCTTGTGCGCGCGGTCGTTGTTGGCCACCGCGTCGAGGGCCGTCGCGTACTCCTCGATCGGGTAGCGATGCGTGATGATGTCGGCCGTGCGCGCGCGTCCGGCCCGCAAGGCGGCGATGGCCGCGCCGAACGAAGTCATCTCGGCGTAGGAACCCTTGATCGTGATCTCGCGTCGGAACAACTCGTAGGGATGGACCGCCATCACGTCGGCGGGCTTGGCGACGCCGTAGATGAGCACGGTGCCGCCATTGGCGGTGAGGGCGACGCAGATGTTCGCAACCTCGTTGGCGCCCGTGGCCTCCACGACGATGTCGTACTGGGCTCCCCCGTTGGCCTGCAGCAGCTCCTGCAGATTCCCGTCGGGGTCACCACGCTCCAAAAGCACGGTGCGCGTGGCACCGAGCCGGCGCGCGGTGTCGAGTTGGTGGGCGAGCGGCGAAGCGACGGTGACGGCGGATGCGCCGGAAGCCGCGATGAGTTGCGCGAGGATCACACCGGTCGGCCCCGAACCGATGACGAGTGCGGTGGCGCCGGGACGGATGCCGAGCACCTCGATGCCGTGCATGGCGCAGGCGCTGGGTTCGATGAAGCCCGCGGTATCGACATCGAGGCCCTCGGCCGAGAATACGAGGCTCTCAGGGACGCAGGTGAACTCCGAGAGGAAGCCGGGGAAGAAGGTGCCAGCGCCCTTCGCATCCGTGCAGAGCGTGAAGCGCGCGGCCTTGCATGCGGCGCAGACGCCGCAGGGCAGGTTGGGGTTGACGGTCACCAGTTCGCCGATGCCGAACCCGGTCACCTCGTCGCCCAACGCCGCCACCGATCCGACCATCTCGTGGCAGGGGATGACCGGGAAGGCCGCCGGGTAATGCCCTGAGTGCACGTGCAGGTCGGTCGCGCAGATGCCCACCTGCCGGACACGAATGAGCACCTCTCGCGCTGCAGGCACCGGTGTGGGCAGCTCCGTGAGCGCGAACTCCCGCGGGGCGCTGTAGACGACTGCCTTCATCACCACTCCGCTGAGATGGCATCGAACTGACGCACGGCCTCCGCCGTGTGGGAGTCCTCGAACAGCCGCTGCGCCACCGACGCCGGAATGGCGAAGGCGTCGATGCCGTGCTCGGCCAGCCAGGAGATGTCCGACGTGCTGCGCAGGCTGGCCGCGACGACCCGGGTCGGTGAGCTGGTGGCGCGCAACAGGCGGTGCATGGAGCCAAGCATGGCCCTGCCGTCCATGCCCGCATCGCCCAGCTGCCCGAGGTAGGGAGCGACGTACTCGAGCCCCAACGCGCCGGCCGTGAGCGCCTGATGCGTCGCGTAGACGGCCGTCAGGAGCACCGGTGCGCCCGCGGCATGGAGCCGGCCCGCGACTGCGATGCCATGCGCGGAGGCCGGCACCTTGATGACCACGCGGTCACCGATCGCGAGCAGCCGCTGCGCCTGCGCATACATCGCGTCGAGGTCGTCACCCCAGGTCTGCAGGAACACCTCTCGCGCACCGGCGTCGACCATCCACGCGTACACGTCCGGCAGGTCCACCGCGGTGAGTCCCGCGCGTTGCAGCAGCTTCGGGTTGGTGGTGCAACCCGAGAAGGCGCCGCTTCGCAGCAGGGGTTCCACTTCCGCCCGTTCAGCGGAATCGACGTAGAGCGAGATCACTGGGGCCTCCTCGGCATCTTGCGCCGCCGTCGCCTTGCTGCTCCAATGAGCGCATGGCACTCAATTGAGCGCAATACGCACATTGTCCAAAGTGACGCGCGGCGCGTCAAGCGATGGGAGCTGCATGGACAGGGAAGCCGGTGGCGTGCCCCTCGAGCTCGTGAACATGGTGCTCGCAGCACGCCGCTTCTACCTCGATG
>DAHWFQ010000230.1:0-4597 GCA_027324895.1 Actinomycetota bacterium
AGCTGCAGCGCGGTGACGAACTCGCGTGTACCGGCGACCTTGAAGTCCATGTCGCCGAAGGCGTCCTCGGCTCCGAGGATGTCGGTGATGGCGACATACTCGGCCTTGCCGTCGACGAGGTCTGACACCAGGCCCATGGCGATGCCAGCAACCGGGGCCTTGAGCGGGACACCGGCGTTGAGCAGCGACATGGTCGACGCGCAGACCGAGCCCATGGACGTCGATCCGTTGGAGCCGAGGGCCTCGGACACCTGGCGGATGGCGTAGGGGAACTCCGCGCGCGTGGGCAGCACCGGCACCAGGGCGCGCTCAGCGAGTGCGCCGTGGCCGATCTCGCGGCGCTTGGGTGCGCCGACGCGACCCGTCTCACCGGTCGAGTACGGCGGGAAGTTGTAGTTGTGCATGTAGCGCTTACGGGTGACCGGGCTCAAGGTGTCCAGCTGCTGCTCCATCTTCAGCATGTTCAGCGTGGTGACACCGAGGATCTGCGTCTCGCCACGCTCGAACATCGCCGAACCGTGGGCGCGGGGCACGACCTCGACCTCGGCCGAGAGCTGGCGGATGTCGGTGATGCCGCGACCGTCGATGCGCAGCTTGTCGCGCAGGATGCGCTGGCGCACCACCTTCTTGGTGACACTGCGCAGCGCTGCCGACAGCTCCTTCTCGCGCCCTTCGAACTGCTCGGCGAGGCGCTCGACGATGTCGAGCTTGATCTCGTCAAGTCGGGCCTCGCGGTCGGCCTTGCTCACGATCGTCATCGCCTGGGCGACGGCGTCCATGGCTGCGGCCTCCACGGCCGCATATGCGTCCGCCTGGTAGTCGAGGAAGATCGGGAACTCGGCGGTCGGCTTCGCTGCCTTGGCGGCCAACTCGGCCTGGGCCTGGCAGAGCACGCGGATGAAGGCCTTGGAGGCCTCGAGGCCCTCGGCCACGACCTCCTCGGTCGGCGCCTTGGCGCCGCCCTTCACGAGCTCGATGGTGTTCTCCGTGGCCTCCGCCTCCACCATCATGATGGCGACGTCGTCACCCACGATGCGGCCGGCGACGACCATGTCGAACACGGCGTCCTCCAACTGCTCGACGGTCGGGAACGCCACCCACTGGCCGCGGATGAGCGCGACGCGCACACCGCCGATGGGGCCGGAGAACGGCAGGCCCGCCAGCTGCGTGGACAGCGAGGCCGCGTTGATGGCGACCACGTCGTACAGGTGCTGCGGGTTCAGGCTGAGCACGGTCACGACGACCTGGACCTCATTGCGGAGTCCCTTGACGAATGCGGGGCGCAACGGGCGGTCGATGAGCCGACAGGTGAGGATGGCGTCCTCGGAGGCGCGACCCTCGCGGCGGAAGAACGAGCCGGGGATGCGGCCCGCGGCGTACATGCGCTCCTCGACGTCGATGGTGAGCGGGAAGAAGTCGAATTGATCCTTCGGCTGCTTGCCGGCCGTGGTGGCCGAGAGCAGCATGGTTTCGGCGTCGAGGTAGACGGCTGCGGAGCCGGCTGCCTGGCGCGCGAAACGACCGGTCTCGAAACCGATCGTTCGGACTCCGAAGGCGCCGTTGTCGATGCGCGCTTCAGATGTGTGGATTGTGGGACCCGTCACGGGTGCCCTCCTTCTGCGTACGGTGTATCCGTGCGCGGAGGACCCGAGAAGGACTCGCCGGTCTTCGATCGAAACCGTCGAAGGCGTGCCGCGCAGAGCGCGGACTCTCGACAGTCACTACCGGAGACCGACCTCGAATTTCTCGAGTCCTCGGCTTCGGATATTCGGTTGTGGAACTCCGCCGCTGAAGCGGCGGGCGGCCGGCGCTCCGCGCACAGCCGTGGTACAGGGTACGGGACGTTCGTCCGGCGCACCAATCGCGGGCACGGTGGCGAACCCTGCCGACACCGCACGGGACGACGATGCGCCCCGATCCTTGGCGGACGGGGCGCATCGCGTTGCCATGCCTATAGACGGATGCCGAGGCGCTCGATGAGCGCGCGGTATCGCTCGATGTCCTTCTTCGCCAGGTACTGGAGAAGACGACGACGGCGACCGACGAGGAGCAGCAGGCCACGACGCGAGTGGTGGTCGTGCTTGTGCTCCTTGAGGTGCTCCGTCAATTGGTTGATGCGTGAGGTCAGGATCGCCACCTGGACCTCGGGGCTACCGGTGTCGCCTTCTGAGCGGGCGAAATCGGTGATGACCTTGGACTTTGCGTCGGCCATGTTTCTCCACGGGCGCGATTCGGCCCGGAGCGCGTTCGTCGCCAGGCGACGTGCCCACCGGGCGCAGCGGCCTGCTCGACGATTGCCGATCAGGTGAGTCGCGATCAGCAAGGCGCCCGCCTTGCCGTCGTCGGGGCCAAGGCTAGCGCATCCGCAGCTGGTGCCCGGTCAGCACCATCCCATCGGCGGCATGCGGCAGGGGCCATCGTCGGGTGGGGTGGTGGTGACGGCCGGGCCGGCTGAGCGGCTGGGTGCGAGGGAACTACTGGGGCTGACCGGGGTTCGGCGTGAACCAGGCTTCCGGGGGCTCCTCGCGACCGGTCTGCTGCAGCCAGGCGTTCGCCTGCGTCGTGAGCGCCTGGATGAGCGGGAACACCTGCTCCGCGGGCAGGCGGATGCGCGACACCACCTTGGTGAGGAGCACGCTGCCGTCGGCCTCGGGGTTCAGGAGCTTGGCGTCCACCGGCGGCTGCTTCACCGAGAGGAAGTCGACAACGAAGGTCGAGGGCGTGTTCCAGATGTTCGCGAAGTCGGCGAACACGCCGGCCTCGTGCTCGCTGGGGAGTTCGATGCTCAGGGCTGGCGGGGGTACCTGCTCAGCGGGGATCTCCGGCTCGGTCATGGTGGCACTGTACGCGCCGGGTTCCCGGGGCCGGGGCCCCCAGCTCAGGCCAGCTTGAGTGCCATCCGCGTCTGGGCCACGTCGTTGGCCATGGCAGCCATCAGCGAGTCGACGCTGTCGAACTTCAGCATCCCGCGGATGCGCGCCTCGAAGTCGACGGCCACGTACTCCCCGTACAGCTGAAGGTCCGCCTGGTCGAGCACATAGGCCTCCACCCGGCGTTCCAGCACATCCGCGAAGGTGGGATTGGTGCCGATCGAGATGGCGGCGGGCAGGGCGAGCTCGCCGTCGAAGCCATGTGCGATCTCCCCACGCACCAGCCAGCCCGCGTACACCCCGTCGGCCGGCACGAGCAGCCCCGATGACGCGCCCACGTTGGCCGTCGGGTAGCCGATGGTGCGCCCACGCTTGTTGCCATGCAGCACGGCACCTTCCAGCCGGTGCGGGCGCCCGAGCAGCTCACGCGCCTCTGCGACGTCACCCTCGATGAGGGCACCACGGATGCGCGTGCTCGACACGCGATCGACACCAGCCCGCACCGCGGGGACCTCGTGCACGACCAGACCCGCGTCACGGAGAGCTTGCGCATCGCCGGCGGCCTTGCGTCCGAAGCGGAAGCCCTCGCCCACGACGACCATGCGCGCTCCGCACTCATGGCGGATCACGTCCGCGATGAACTGCTGCGGATCCTGCTGTGAGCGCTCGCTGTCGAAGCGACAGACATGGACGTGCTCGATGCCCTCCTGCTGCAGCAATTCGCGACGACGCGCGATCGTCGTCAGCAAGGGGATGTCGAGGCCGCGAACCACGGACATGGGATGGGGATCGAAGGTGACGACGACGGAGCGCAGGCCCTCACTCCTCGCCAGCTCCACCGTGGTGTCGATGAGGCGCCGGTGACCCGTGTGCACGCCGTCGAACACGCCGATCGTGACCACGCTTGCGGGAGCCGACATGGGCATATCCAACCATCACCCGCACAGCGGTTGCCGCGTTCGGATCGTGTTCGAAGCGGACGCCCGGTTGCCGCCAAGCGCTGCCCGTGCACTCGGTTTGGGCGTGCCGGAAGGCCTTGTTACCGTTGGCCGATGCGATTGCGACCGGTGACGAAGGCCTTGCTGGTCGTCGTCGTCGCATCCGGGCTCGCCGCTCCGCAGGCGGTGGCCGCCCCTTCGAACCAGAGCATCTCCCAGTTGGAAGCCCAGGTGTCCGACCTGCAACTCCAGGCCGAGGCGGCGGCAGAGGCGTGGAACCGCAGCCGCGACGACCTCGCCGCTTCCCAGTCACGCTTGAAGGCCCTGCAGGGCCGCGAGACGGTCGCGGCCTCGTCGTACCAATCGGTGTCGAAGAACCTGGGCAGCCTGATCGCAACCATGTACCGCACCGGGAACGTCGACCTCGACGTGCAGGCGCTGTTCTCCGACAACCCCTCGCAGTTCCTGCAGGAGATGTCGGCGATCCAGCAGGTCGGCAACACGCAGCTGGTGACCCTGAAGCGGATCCGCGCAAGTCGACTCAACCTCCAGCAGGCGCAGGCGGCAGTGCGTGCAGAACAGGCGATCGGCACCCGACTGATCGCCGAGGCGGCGCAGAACAAGAGCGCGGCCTATGCGAAGTTGGCCCGAGCCAGTGCCCTGCTCAGGTCGCTCAAGGCCTCACAGCGCGCGGCACTGCGGGCCCGGCAGCGCGCCCAGGTTGCCGCCTCGGCACGGAGCGCGGCGCGCGCCGCCTCCAGCCTGCGCGCCTCGACCGCACCGATGTCC
>DAHWFQ010000234.1:0-6626 GCA_027324895.1 Actinomycetota bacterium
TGTGGCGGTGCTACCCGGTCCCTCTGCGGTCACCATGTCGATCGCCGTGAGCGGGCTGCCCGTGGACCGCTTCACCTTCGAGGGATTCCTGCCCCGCAAGGCCGGCGAGCGGGCTCGTGCGCTCGAGGCGCTCGCGACCGAGCCCCGCACCATGGTGTTCTTCGAGGCGCCACATCGGACCCGCGAAACCCTGGAGGCGATGCGTGAGGCATTCGGCGCCCAGCGCCGCTGTGCCGTCTGCCGGGAACTCACCAAGACCTATGAGGAGGTCGTGCGAGGCGATCTGGACGATGCCTGCGCCTGGGCCGAGCGCGAGATCCTGGGTGAGGTGACGATCGTGGTCGCAGGCATTCCCGCGGAGTGCCACCGCGAACTCGTGCCCGCGTTGTTCGTGGCCGAGGTCGAGGCACGCGTGGCAGCGGGCACCGACCGCAAGGCGGCGGTGGGCGAGGTGGCGAAATCGCTAGGCGTGCCAAGGCGCCAGGTGTACGACGCCGTGGTCGCGTCCAAGCGCCTGTAGCAGCGACCCCGCTGCCGGCCGTCGAGCCAACCTAGAATTGCGCACCATGAAGTCCTTCTACCTCACCACGCCGATCTACTACGTGAACGATGCGCCACACATCGGGCACGCCTACACGACGACGGCCGGTGACGTGCTCACCCGCTGGCATCGGCAACGAGGCGAGTCCGTGTGGTTCCTCACCGGAACCGACGAGCACGGCCAGAAGGTGATGCGCACCGCCCAGGCCAACGGCGTGGACCCGCAGGTGTGGGCGGACAACCTGGTCGAGAACGCGTGGCTTCCCGTGCTCGACACCATCGACGCTCGCAACGACGACTTCATCCGCACCACGCAACCCCGTCACATGGAGCGCGTCCAGCGCTTCCTGCAGCGGCTCAAGGACGCCGGGCACATCTACGAGGGCAACTACGAGGGCCCCTACTGCGTGGGCTGCGAGGAGTTCAAACTCGAGGGTGACCTGGTGGAGATCGACGGCGAGCAGTGCTGTCCCATCCACGGCAAGCCGGTCGAGTCGGTGTCGGAGACGAACTACTTCTTCCGGCTGTCGGCCTTCGGCGATGCCCTCATCAAGCACTACGAGACGAATCCCGGTGCGGTGCGCCCGCAGAGCGCCTACAACGAGGTGATGTCGTTCCTGCGCAGTGGCCTGCAGGACCTGTCGATCTCCCGTTCGACCTTCGACTGGGGCATCGAGGTGCCGTGGGATCCGTCGCAGGTGGTCTACGTGTGGTTCGACGCGCTGCTGAACTACGCGACAGCCGTCGGCCTCGACGATCCTGCGGGCTCGGAGGGCGCGCTGAAGTTCGCCGGGACCTGGCCGGCTGACGTGCACCTCGTCGGCAAGGACATCCTGCGCTTCCACGCGGTGATCTGGCCCGCCATGCTCATGGCCGGTGGGGTGGACCTGCCCAAGTGCGTGTTCGCCCACGGCTGGCTGCTCGTCGGTGGCGAGAAGATGAGCAAGTCGAAGCTCACGGGCATCGCCCCGGCGCAGATCATCGACCACTTCGGGTCCGATGCCTTCCGCTACTACTTCCTGCGTGCCATCCAGTTCGGTGCCGATGGCTCGTTCTCGTGGGAGGACATGAACGCCCGCTACACCGCTGAACTCGCCAACGGCCTCGGCAACCTCGCGTCGCGCGCGGCGGCCATGGTGGGCAAGTACTGCGGCGGAGTGCTCCCCTCCCGCACCGACTACACCGAGGCTGACCAGGTCATCATCAACAAGCTCGGCGAAGTGGCCGCGGTGGCGGACGAGCGCATGGTCGAACTCGACTTCGCGGGCGGCATCGCCGCGGTCAAGGAGCTCGTCGACCTGCTCAACCTCTACGTCACCGAGCAGGAGCCGTGGAAGGTCGCGAAGGACCCGCAGAACATGCCGCGCGTCGAGACCATCCTGTACGTCATCTGCGAGGCCCTGCGCGGCGTGGCCGTGCTCTACAACGCCGTGATGCCGAAGGCCATGGCCGAACTCTGGTCCCAACTCGGTGCGGAGCCGCTGCTCGGCGCAATCGATGCGCAGGATGTGCGCAACGCCGGGACGTGGGGCCAATTGGCGCCCGGCGCGACGGTGACCAAGGGTGCGGTGCTCTTCCCGCGCCTCGAGGACGCCGAGTGACCGAGGCACCGCGATCGAAGTCGGCGGCCAAGGGCGAGCGCCCGCCGCTGCCGGAGCCGCTTGCTGTGCCCGTAGCCGACTCGCATTGCCACATCGACATCGGCTACGACGACCAGTGGCTCGAGGTCGGGGAGGCACAGGCCCTGGCCGCCAGCGCCGGCGTCGACCGCATCGTGCAGATCGGGGTCGATGTCCCGTCCTCCCAGTGGAGCGTCGACGCCGCCAATCGCTACCCACGCATCCTCGCCTGCGTGGCCCTGCACCCCAATGAGGCGCCGCGCATCGTCGAACGGGAGGGTGAAGCCGGGCTGGAAGAGGCGCTCACACGCATCGAGGAGTTGGCCCGCGACCCGCGGGTTCGCGGCCTCGGTGAGACCGGTCTCGACTTCTTCCGCACCACCGAGCCAGCCGAGCAGCGCTGGCAGGAGTACTCGTTCCGTCGTCACATCGCCATGGCCCGGTCGCTCGGCAAGGCCGTGGTGGTGCACGACCGCGATGCGCACGACGACATTGTCCGCGTCCTGCTCGATGAGGGCGTGCAGCAGGTGGTGTTCCACTGCTTCAGCGGCGACGAGTCGCTGGCGCGCATCGCGGCGCAGCACGGTTGGTACTGCTCGTTCGCGGGAACGCTCACCTTCAAGAATGCGGCAAACCTGCGGGCCGCGGTCTCGCTGCTGCCCCAGGAGCTGCTCCTGGTGGAGACCGATGCGCCGTTCCTGGCTCCGGTGCCGCATCGGGGTCAGCCCAACGCGTCCTACCTGATCCCGCACACCATGCGTGCCATGGCCGAGGTGCGCGGCGCGGACATCGACGCGCTCTGCGCGGCCGTCAGCGCCAACAGCGAGCGCGTCTTCGGCGCCTTCGCATGACGCCGTGCCCGGCACCAGTCCCCCCCATGCTGTGTCCTGTCACGCAGGGTTCCCGGCCTTGAATGCGCATTCCCGGGCGGGAACCAGGCTTGAAGGGACCGGCCATGAGGGGAAGTGTCGGGGGCGACGGGGAGGGCGACGGGATGGGTGACGGGCTGCTCGGAGCGGCGGACGTCCGCGCGCTCGCTGCGGAACTCGGCATCCGGCCCACCAAGCAGTGGGGCCAGAACTTCGTCATCGATGGCAACACGGTGCGCCGCATCGTGAAGGCTGCCGACGTGTCGGGTGACGACGTCGTCGTGGAGATCGGTCCGGGCCTGGGCTCGCTCACGTTGGCGCTGTTGCAGGCAGCGGGACAGGTCCTCGTCGTGGAGATCGATCCGGCCCTGGCCGAGCGCCTGCCGCGCACGGTCGCGGAGCGGCTCCCCGAGCGAAGCGGCCGCCTCCACGTGCTCCAGGCCGATGCCATGAAGGTGGCCTCGCTGCCCATGGCCCCGACCGCACTCGTCGCGAACCTCCCCTACAACGTGTCGGTGCCCGTGCTGCTGCACTTCCTCGAGGCCTTCCCCTCGATCCAGCGCGCGCTCGTCATGGTGCAGCTCGAGGTGGCGCAGCGGCTGGCAGCCGAACCGGGCTCGCGTACCTACGGCGTCCCCTCGGCCAAGGTGCGCTGGTACGGCTCTGTCCGGCAGGCCGGCAACGTCGGCCGCAACGTCTTCTGGCCGGTCCCCAACGTCGACTCCGGGCTGGTCGCCTTCGAGCGGGCAGCCGCGCCGCGCGCGGACGTGGCGCGTGAGGCGGTGTTCGCCGTCATCGACGCCGCCTTCGCGCAGCGTCGCAAGACCCTGCGCTCGGCCCTCTCCGGCTGGGCAGGCAGCGCGACGCGCGCCGAGGAGATCCTGCGGCTGGCGGGTGTCGATCCGCAGGCACGGGGCGAGCAGTTGGATGTCGAGCAGTTCGCCGCCATTGCCGCCGCACGCTGAACGCCCGCGGCACACCCGCACGTAGGCTGTCTGCATGACCACTTCGCCACTGAGCGCGCACCAAGTGCAGGTGCGGATGCCGGCGAAGATCAACATCTCGCTCAAGGTGGGCCCACGTCGCCTCGACGGCTTCCATGAGTTGGCGACGGTGTTCCATGCCGTGTCCCTGTACGACGTCATCAGCGTGGGAGAACGCCCGCCGGGCAGTGGCCTGTCGCTGCGCTGCGGCACCCCGGGGGTGCCCGAGGATGCCACCAACCTGGCGTGGCGTGCGGCCCTGCTCATGGCGCGCGAGGCGGACCGTGGGCCGGACCTGCACATCGACATCAGCAAGGGCATTCCCGCTGCCGGCGGCATGGCCGGCGGGAGCGCCGACGCGGCGGGCACCCTGCTGGCCGTCAATGAGCTCTGGCAGCTGGCCCTGCCCAAGGATCGGCTGCAGGAGCTGTCTGCGGAGCTGGGCAGCGACGTGCCCTTCTGCGTGGCGGGGGGCACCCAGCTCGGCAGCGGACGCGGCGAGGTCCTCATGCCCGTGCTGGCCCGCGGGCAGTATCACTGGGTGGTGGCGACGGCCTCTGTCGGCCTGGCCACCCCGGACGTGTTCCGCGAGCTCGATCGGCTGCGCCCGCAGGCGGATGAACCGCGGGTGAGCGAGGCGGTGATGTCCGCCTTGCGCTCGGCCGACGTACGTGCGCTCGGCCGCGCGCTGGAGAACGACCTGCAGGCTCCCGCCCTGGCCCTCAAACCGAACCTGCGCCGCACCCTGGAGGCGGGCATCGAGGCGGGTGCCCTGGGTGCGTTGGTGAGCGGTAGCGGACCGACCTGCGTCTTCCTCGTGCGTGACGACGATCACGGCCTGGACGTCCAGATCGCCTTGACGGCCTCCGGCCTGGCTCACGATGCGGTGCGCGCCCACGGACCGGTGCGTCCGACCCTGCTCTGAACTCCTCCGTCGGGCGCGCCCGCGCCGGCAGGCGGCCGACAGGGTCAGTTACCGGAACTTGCCGATGAGCTTGGGGTCCTTCTCCAGGCCCTGCAGCCCGTGCCACGCCAGGTTCACGATGTGCGCGGCGACCTCCTGCTTGCCGGGACGACGTGCGTCGAGCCACCACTGGCCGGTCAGCGCGATCATGCCCACCAGGCTCTGCGCGTACAGCGGAGCCAACTTGGGGTTGAGGCCGCGCGCCTTGAACTCACGCGCCAGCAGGTGCTGGACGCGCACCGCGATGTCCGCCATGAGATTGGAGAAGGAGCCGGCCATGCCCACGGGGGAGTCGCGCACGAGGATCTGGAAGCCCTCGTCGTTGCGCTCGATGTAGGTGAGCAGCGCCATGACGGACTGCTCGATCATGAGCCGGGGGTGCGTGGCCTCCAGCCCGCTCTGGATGGCCCGCAGCAGTTCGGCGATCTCGCGATCGACGATGACCGCGTACAGCGCCTCCTTGGTGCCGAACTCCTTGCCGTCGATCTCCACGCCCGCGAAGTGCTCGTAGACCACGGGCTTGGAGACCTTGGCCGCCTGTGCGATGGCCTCGACGGTGACCGACTCGTAGCCGACTTCCGCGAACAGACGACGGCCCACGGTGATGAGCTGCTCGCGGCGCTCCAGCGCGCTCATGCGCTTGCGCTGAGCCGGTTTCTGCGCGGGTGCGCGCCGGACGGCCACGACCTCGGGGGTCGGTTCGTCGTCGATCGGCACCAGTTGCATGCCCTCAGGGTAGCCATGTGCCCCGCGGATTACCCCAAAGGCCCCGTGACAGGCGAGAATGCGGCCTCGGCGCCGCCTTTGCGCGGGGCCACTCCCTGTTGGTGTAGCGGCAGCACAGCGGCCTTTGGAGCCGTTAGGCGAGGTTCGAATCCTCGACGGGGAGCCACTCCCCAGGGCGCGCGTGGTGCCGCTGCAGTCCGCTGGCGCAACTCGCGCTTCCCCACCGTCGGCCCGGTCGAGCCCGGGGCGCGCGGTGGGCCAGCCCCCTCGTCACCTTCGGTAGGCTTCGGCGTACGAACCCCTTTCTTCCTCCGGCGAAGGAGTGATGTGGCGCCAGCGTTGGTCCTTGTGCTCGCTGCCGGCGAGGGGACGAGGATGCGGTCGTCCATGGCCAAGGTCCTTCACGAGGCCAATGGCCGCGCCATGGTGAGCCACGTGCTCGACGCCACCGCACCGTTGGGGGCGGGCGCCACCTGCGTGGTGGTCGGCCACCAGCGCGACCGGGTTCGCGCCTACCTTGACGCCCACCACCCGGGCGTGCTCTCCGCCGTGCAGGACGTGCAGCATGGCACTGGCCACGCCGTGCGGGTCGCCCTGGCACAACTCGACGAGCAGGCCGTGGGACTGGACTCGGGCACCGTGATGGTGCTGACCGGTGACACGCCGTTGCTCACCGACGAGACCCTGCTCGCACTGCACCGCATGCACGAGCAGTCGGCCGCCGCTGCCACCGTGCTCACCGCGATCGTCGACGACGCGACTGGCTACGGGCGCATCCTCCGTTCCGCAGGCGGTGACGTGCTCGGCATCGTGGAGCACAAGGACGCCACCGCGGAACAGCGCGAGATCCGCGAATTCAACAGCGGCATCTACGTGTTCGACCTTCCCCTGCTGCGCGATGCGCTCGCGCAGCTCACCACCGACA
>DAHWFQ010000237.1:0-12965 GCA_027324895.1 Actinomycetota bacterium
CGTGGCGGGCTTGATCGACGCGGCCGCGCCGGAATTGGGCAGCCACCATGCCGCTCCCCTGCGTGACGGGCTGAGGGAACTGCAGTTGGCCTTCCGGGAGCTGTCGGACATCCCTGACAAGCCCGGCGCCGGACCGGGCGAGCGCTATACGGGCGCGGTGAGCAGGCCCATCCGCTAGCGGCCCAGGCGCACCTGCCGGCCGACGGCAGGCCCGGCGCCGGGTCAGGGAGAGCCTGCCGCCAAGCGCAACTCAGGCCCCTGCAGGGCCACCCGATGATCCGATGCGATGTCGATGATGAGGGCGTCCAAGCCTCCGGTGAGCACCGAGGCAGCGATGCTCGCACCGGCCTGCGGGAGTGGCCTGGCGGCAGCATCCCAGGCCAGGAGCATGGCCATGCTGGAGAACGCGAGCAGGGCCCGTCGGCCGTCTGCCGCCATGAAGGTCACGGACGCCATCGCATCCCCGGTCCCGCAGGGGTCGGCCTCCGCTGACGGCAATGCGCCCTCGGGCGCCTTCACCACGGGCACGAGCAGTCGCTCCTGGCGGATGGCCGCAGCCACGGCGAGTGGCAGGCCGGTCGCCAACGCCCGCGCCAGCAGCGGCGGACAGGCCCCGTCGTCGTCCCCCCAGGCAGCCGTCATCTACAGGCGGCAGGCGTGGATGTCAGTGACGATGATGCCGCGCGCACCCATCTCGTAGAGCTCGTCCATCACCCGGTGGACGTCGCGTCGGCCACACATGGCGCGGACGGCCGCCCACTCCGGGTTGGCCAGGTCGGAGATGGTCGGCGACTCGATCCCCGGGGTGAGGGCGCACGCGCGCTCGAGGTTCACGCGCTGGATGTCGTAGTCGACGAGGACGTAAGTGCGGGCGACCATGACGGAACTGAGCCTGCGGATGAATGTGTCGATGGCGGGATCGGCCGGCGCACCCGTCCGCCTCACCACGATCGCCTCGCTGCGCATCACCGGTTCACCGATGACCACGAGGCCGGCCTGCTTGAGGGTGGTACCGGTGTCGACGACGTCCGCGACCCAGTCGGCCACGCCCAGCGCGACCGCGTTCTCGACGGCGCCGTCGAGTTCCACCACGGTGGCGGAGATGCCTTCGGTGGCCAGCCAGCGCGAGAGGACCCCGGCGTATGAGGTGGCGATGCGCTTGCCATTGAGGTCACGCAGGGAGGTTGCCGTCCCCTTCGGTGCGGCGATGCGGAAGGTGGAACCACCGAAGCCCAACTGCAGCAACTCGTCCGCCCGCGCCCCGGAATCCAGCAGCATGTCACGGCCCGTGATGCCGACATCGAGTGTTCCCTCGCCCACATAGGTGGCGATGTCCCGCGGCCGCAGGAAGAAGAACTCCGCGTCATTCTCCGGATCGTTCACCACCAGTTCGCGCGATGAACTGGCTGCGTAGTAGCCAGCCTCGCGCAACATGGCGCGTGCCGGATCGGAGAGGACACCCTTGTTGGGAATGGCAACGCGAAGCATGGATCCTCAGAGGCTCTCGTAGACGTCTTGGGGCGTGATCCCGATGGTGAGCATCAGCGCCTGCACCTGGTACAGCAGTTGGGAGATCTCCTCGGCGGCGCGCTCCGCACCTTCGTGCTCGGCCGCCATCCAGGCCTCGGCCGCTTCCTCCACGACCTTCTTGCCGACGGCATGCACGCCCGCGGCCACGTGCTTCACGGTGCCGGACGCGGGATCACCGGCCGCTACCTTGGCAGAGAGCTCGAGCCACAGCTCATCGAAGGTCTTCATGTCACCAGCCTAGGGAACGCAGTGTCTGCACCATGACCAGGGCGGCTTCAGCTGCCTCGCGGCCCTTGTTCTCCTTGCTATGGGGCAGTCCCGCCCGATCGATGGCCTGCGCGTCGTCGTCACAGGTGAGCAACCCGAAGCCCAGCGGGATGCCGGTGTCCAGTGCCACACGGTTCAACGCGTCCGTGGTGGCGCCGGCCACGTACTCGAAATGCGGGGTCCCGCCGCGAATGATGACGCCGAGTGCCACGATGGCGTCGAATCGCCCAGAGCGTGCGGCCCGCATCGCGGCCACCCCGAGTTCGAAGGATCCGGGCACCCGGACGACGGTGGCGTCGACGCCAGCATCCGCACATGTGCCCAGGGCATTGGCAACCAGCCCGTCCATGACCAGGTCATGCCAGGAAGAGGCGATGATGGCCACGCGCACGCCGCCCATCGCCTCCAAGTGGAAGCTGGGGGCTCCGGCGCCGCTCATGCGTGGTCCTTCCCGAGCAGTCGTTCGATGTACTTGGCAAGCACGTCGACCTCGAGGTTCACGTGGTCACCCACGTCGAGCGAGCCCAGCGTGGTCTCGGAGAGCGTGGTGGGGATGAGGGAGACTGTGAACTCGGTGGCCGCGTCGTCAAGTGAGGCTACGGTGAGTGAGGTGCCGTCGACGGTGACGGAGCCTTGCGCCACCAGGTAGCGCATGAGGTGTGCCGGCGGGGTGATCGCGAGCACCGTCCACTGCTCGGACGGCGACACGGCGACCACGGTACCGACCCCGTCCACGTGACCCTGCACGATGTGGCCCCCGAGCCGCGAGTCCACGCGTGCTGCACGTTCCAGGTTGACGTTGTCACCGACCCGCTTCTTGCCGAGCGTGGTGAAGTCGAGTGTCTGCTGCATGACGTCGGCCGTGAACGCGTGGCCGTCGAGGTCGACCACCGTGAGGCAGACGCCGGCCACGGAGATCGAGTCGCCATGGTGCACGTCCTGGGTGACGGTCTCCCCACGGATGGTGAGCCGCTGGGAGTCCGCCAGTTCCTCGACCGCGATGATGGCGCCCACTTCTTCCACGATGCCGGTGAACATGGGGGAATACTACGGGCGCAGGTAACTCCAGAGGTCGCCGTCGACGTCCGCGGTCCCCACCCGCCGCCACGTCCGGACCTCCTCGAGCGCGAGCGTCCCCAGTGCCATCGGTCCGTCGCCCAGGACCGTCGGCGCGGTGATCCAGATGCACTCGTCCACCAGCCCGGCATCGACGAAGGCGCGGGCGACGGTGGCTCCTCCCTCGAGCAGCAGGTGACGGATCTCGCGCGCCTGCAAGGCGGCCAGCGCCTCCGCCACGTCACGCGTCCGCAACTGGGTGGCGGGCGTGGATCCCTGCAGCAGCTGGAGATCGGCGGGCAGCTGGCGGAGGCCGAGCACGAATCGCTGGGGCTGGCGCTGGGCGTCGACCTCGCGGACGGTCAGCGCCGGGTCGTCGATGCGGGCGGTGTTGCTGCCGACCATCACCGCGTCAACTCGGGCTCGCAGCGCATGCAGGCGGACGCGCGAGGCCCCATTGGAGATCGCGGTCTCCCGGCCCGTGGACGCGGCGATCCGACCGTCCAGACTCGCGGCCATCTTCAGGGTGACGAACGGTCGGCCCGTGCGCATCGCATGCAGCCAGTGCTCGTTCACGGACTCGGCGGCGTGCGCCTCGACGAAGTCGACGCTGACTCCGGCAGCACGAAGTGCGTCCGCCCCACCGGCCGCTCGGGGATTCGGATCGGCCACCGCGATCACCACACGGCGCAGCCCGGCGCGGATGAGCGCTTCGGAGCAGGGGCCCGTCCGACCCTGGTGGTTGCAGGGCTCGAGGGTCACGTAGGCAGTCGCACCGCGCGCCCTGTCGCCCGCCATGGCCAAGGCGTTCACTTCGGCGTGCGGCTCCCCGGCCGCGTGATGCGCAGCCTCGCCGACCATCTCGCCTGCGTCATCGAGGATGACGCAGCCCACGCGCGGGTTGGGGAAGGTCATCCAGGGCGCGGCCAACCAGGCCGCGCGATCGAGGGCGGCGAGGTCGTTCACGGCGACCAAGAGGCCATGGCAGGGTCAGCGAGCGCCCGCAGCCTCCTGCAGGCGAGCGACGGGTCGGCCGTCGAGAAGACCGCGCTCCCGGCAACGAACACGTTGGCTCCGGCGGTGGCGCATTGCTCGATGGTGTCCTCGGCCACTCCCCCGTCCACCTGGATCCAGACGTCGAGGTCCGGACGGCCCTTGAGCAGTTCCCGGGTGCGGCGCACCTTCGGCATCATGTCGGCCATGAAGCGCTGGCCGCCGAATCCCGGCTCCACCGTCATGATGAGCACCATGTCGAGTTCTGGGAGCAGCTCCTCGTAGTCGTCGATCGGGGTTCCCGGCTTGAGCGCCATGCCGGCGCGGGCTCCCGCCGCTCGCAGGTCGCGGGCGAGTCGGCGCGGGTCGGCGGCGGCCTCCACGTGGAAGGTGACAGACCGGCAACCCGCCTCCGCGTACTCGGGGGCCCAACGGTCGGGGTCGGCGATCATGAGGTGCGCGTCGATCGGCGTAGTGACGGCCCTCAGCAGGCTGCGCACGACCGGTAGTCCCAGCGTGAGGTTGGGCACGAAGTGGTTGTCCATGACGTCCACGTGCAGCCAGTCCGCGACTCCCGCGACGCGCGCCGACTCCTCGGCCAGGCGAGCGAAGTCAGCGGACAGGATCGATGGGGAGATCTGCGCGTGCACAGGGGAAGGCTACCGGCGGCGGCCGATCCCTCAGCGACGGCGCAGCAAGGCCAGGAACATCCCGTCGGTGTCGTGGCGCTGCGGCCAGAGCCGCAGGTAGGGGCCGGGATCGGTGACGCGAGCGAACTCCTCGGCATTGCGCAGCCCCGGTATGGCTAGCGCAGCTGCGCGCGCATCGACCAGCTCGACCGTGCCATCGGCGAGGACGTCATCGATCACGAACTCGGTTTCGGCGAGGTGCGGTGAGCAGGTCGAGTACGCGATCAGTCCACCTGGCCTGGTGCAGGCGATGGCATTGCGCAGCAGGGCTCGTTGCAGCGGCGCAAGCGCGGCCACGTCCCCCGGTTCGCGGCGCCACCGCGACTCGGGCCGACGGCGGAGGACGCCCAAGCCGGTGCAGGGGACATCGGCGAGCACGCGGTCGAAGCTGCCGGCGTACTCGGTTCCATCCGCGGTCACCACGCGGTGGCTCCCAGGCACGGCACGGAGCGTCTTGCGCACGAGCTCGGCCCGGTGCTCCTGCACCTCCACGGCGGTCAGCGACCCGCCACGCTCGGCGAGCAGGGCCGCCAGCAGCCCGGCCTTGCCGCCGGGCCCCGCACAGAGATCGAGCCAGGCCGCATCCGGACCCTCGATGGGCCCAGCGGCCAATGCCAGCGCGACGAGTTGCGAGCCCTCGTCCTGGACCGCCGCCCGCGTCTCGACGACGGCGCGCACCGAACCGGGAGCACCGGCCTGCATGCGCACCGCGTAGGGCGACCATCGGCCGGGCTCGCTGCGCCCGTCCTGCAGGAGTTCGTCGATGGCACAGGCACCGGGCCGGGCGACCAGGGTCACGGGTGGTGCTGAGTTGTCGATCTGCAGCAGCAGGGGCAACTCATCACGGCGCGTCCCGAGGGCATCGCCCAGTGCACGGACCTGCCAGGCAGGGTGCGACGCGGTCGCCGCGAGTGCTGCGACGGGCTCGAGCCCCGCCTCGATGCGTGGCAGCCAGGCCTCGCGGTCATGGGCGCCGACCTTGCGCAGGACCGCGTTGACCAGCCCGGAGGCGTTGTTGCGCGTGACCCGGCGACTCAACTCGACCGAGGTTGCCACCGCGGCGTGCGGGGGCACCCGCATTGCCAGCAACTGGTAGGCGCCGAGGCGGAGCACGTCGAGGACGGGGGGTTCGATGCGGGACAGTTCACGGTCGGCGCACTGTGCGAGCACGGCGTCCAGGAATCCGCGCAGTCGCAGGGTGCCGAAACCGAGCTCGGTCGCGAAGGCTGCATCCCGACCCCGGAGCTCATAGTGGTCGATGATCTGGGGCATCACGAGGTTCGCGTAGGCCCGTTCCACGCCCACTTCGTAGAGGAGGTCATAGGCGGCGCGTCGCGCGTCATCGACCTGCATCGGTGAACCCCCCATCGAGTCGGGCGCCGCGCCACCAGGCGGCCGCGTCCATCCAGGTCCGGCCGGCGGGCTTCACCAGGCCGAGCTCGATGGCGTGCGAACCCGTACCGACGAGCACCTGATCGGCCAATGCACGCACCGCGGCCGGTTCCAGGTCGCGCACGTCCGGGCGCGGTGTGATGGGGCCGACGACGAGGCGCTCCCCGCGGATCTCCGTCCAGGCAGCGGGCTCCGGTGTGCAACCGCGGATCAGGCGATCGATCGCGAGCGCGGGGTGCCGCCAGACGATGCGGGCGTCCGCCTTCTCCAACTTGGGCGCGTAGGACACGCCTTCGACCGCCTGCGGGACGGGCGTCAGCGAGGCGATGGAGGCGGTGGTCTGGGCGAGGAGTTTCGCTCCCTCACGCGCCAGGGCGTCCAGGAGCGAACCCGCGGTGTCGTCGTCCTCGATCTCCCGGGTGAGCGAGCCGAGGATGGGGCCCGTGTCCAGGCCCGTCTCCAAGCGGAAGGTGCAGGCGCCCGTGATGTCCTCGCCGGCCATGATGGCCCGCTGCACGGGGGCGGCGCCTCGCCAGGCGGGCAGCAAGGAGAAGTGGAGGTTCACCCAGCCGTACTCGGGCACGTCCAGCATGGTGGCCGGCACCAAGCCCCCGTACGCCACCACCGCCACCATCTCGGGGGCCAACCGCTCGAGTTCGTCGGCAACCTCGATGAGCCGCTCCGGCTTGAGCACATGCAGGTCCCGCGCGGAGGCGAAGACCGCAACGGGCGATGGTCGCACGCTCCGACCCCGGCCCGCCGGCGCGTCCGGGCGCGTGATCACTGCGACCACGTCGTGGCCCGCGTCAAGCAGCGCACTGAGCGAGGGGACGGCGACCTCGGGGGTTCCCGCAAAGGCGATGCGCATCAGCCCAGGCCGGGGGTCACGGCGTGCGGGCTCAATCGCACCTGCGTGTCGGCGCCGAACCACTCGCTCTCGCGGATGGCGCGCATCGCCTCCTTGCGCATGTCGGCATCGAGGCGATCGATGAAGATGATGCCGTCGAGGTGATCCGTCTCATGCTGCACAGCGCGCGCCAGCAGCTCGGAACCTTCGATGGTGACCGGCTCGCCATGCATGTCCATGCCCTTGGCCACAACGCGCATGGCCCGCTTGGTGTCGAAGGTGAGCCCAGGTAGGGAGAGGCAACCCTCCGGTCCGTCCTGCAGCTCATCCGACAGGTCGAGGTCCGGGTTGATGAGGTGCCCGACCACGCCGTCCACGCAGTAGGTGAAGACGCGCAGGGAGACGCCGATCTGCGGCGCTGCCAATCCCGCGCCAGGAGCGTCCAGCATGGTCTCCGTGAGGTCCCGGACCAGGGTTCGCAACTCACGATCGAACACGGTGACGGCCTGCGCGGGGGTCTTGAGGACCGGGTCCCCGAAGAGACGAACCTGCTGCAATGCCATGGGCAGATCCTAGGCGGCAGCACTCAGGTGGCGATCTCCAGCGGATCGATGCGCACGTTCAGGCCCGCGAGCGTCTTGGCCGCGCTGCGACGGCCCACCACGGCGCGGACCGCGGAGCAGAGCACTTCGAGATCCTCATGGAGGACCAGCCACCGCTGCGTACCCCCGGACACGAGCGGCCCCAGGGCGCGAGCGCCCTGGGCCTCGACGATGATCTCCGCGGCCGCCTGGTTTCCCAGGGGGACCTCGACCACTGCCGCATGCAGTGCGGGCGGCAGGCCAGCGGCGCGGCGCTCGGAGAGCTCCCGTTCCGCGAAGGCAACCGGGTCGTTCCTCACCAGCGCCTGGACGGCCGGCGCCGCCTGTGAGCCGACGATGAGCAGGCGACCGTCCATGGCCACGCAGGCCGCCACGTCGCGCCAGCGGCGCAGCGCCTCCGTGGAAGCCGAGAGATCGTGCCGGGCCAGCACCACCTCGACATCGAGCACGACCGCCAGGGGCACGCGACCGTCTGGTTCCATGCCCGGTGTGACGAGGAGCAGTTCAGCGGTCCTGGGCGCTCGAAGCAGCGGGTGCTCCGCGTCAACCACCCGGATCGGCACATCGGGGAACGCCTTGCCGAGTTCCTCGCGCGTCCGCTCGACGCCCAGCGTGCGGAAGGCCACGCGTGTGGCGCCGCACCACGGGCAGGTCCAGCGCCCGTTGCCGCAGACCGCGCAACGTGGCTGTTCGCCCGCCGCGCGCACCCGCACGGGGCCGGAGCACTCGTTGCAGGTCGCGGTCTCACGGCACTGACCGCAGCGCACGCTCGTGACGTAGCCCCCATGCGCCACGGAAAGCAGCACCGGTCCCTGCCCCAGGCTCTCCCTGATGGCCCTGAACACACTGGGCGGCAGGCGCAGGTGCTGCAGCAGCGGATCGGCCCCCTCGTATCGCTCGGGTACCGACTCGCAACGCACGCTCAGCGCGCGCCACTGTTCGGTACTCCAACTCAGGGCCTTGACCGCTCCTGCACCGACGAGTTCCTGCAGTTCCACCGAACGGTGATGGCCGACGAACAGCGCCGCCCATTGCTGCGTGCGCACACGGGCCAGTGCCACTTCACGGGCGTGCCAGCCCGGCGTCTGTTGTGCCACCAGGGAGTCGTGGCCATCACCCACCACGATGCACACCGCCCGTCCCAGCAGGGGGGCGAAGGCGGCCAGGCGAGTGCCCACGACGACACAGCGTTGCGCTCGCGAGATCGTGGTGAACGCCCGCTGGCGGGCGACTGGCCCGTCACCGGCACGCATGACGATGGGCGTCGCCCCCCGCGCCGTCAGGGTTGCCGCGATGCGATCGACGTCCCGGGCGTCCGGAGCCACCACCAGTACGGAGGAGCCCCGGAGAGCGGCCAGGGCGAGCGCGGCTGCCGTGCCATGCAGGTCCAACGAGGTCGGCAGGGCGACGCAGGCCGCCGGCGCCTCGCCCGCGGCGGCACGCCGGAGGAAGGCCGTCAGACCCCGCAGCTCGAGCAGGGGCCCTTCGAGTGCGCGTCCGGCACCGTCCGCAAGCGGCGCCTGCTGCAGTGCTGCGGCCTCGGTTCGGGCGTGCCGTGGCGGGAGCGCGAAGCGCAGGACGTCGACGAAGCTGGCCGCGTACCTGTGGGCGACCGCCCGCACCACATCCGCCAGGCCGGGTGACAGCACCACGACCTCGGACACGACGGCCCGGATGTCGGCCCTGGCGTGGCTCACGTCATCGTGCAACGCCATGACCACACCCGCGGCCAGGCGCCCGGAGAACATGACCCGGACGCGCACGCCGACCGCGATCCGCTCCTCCATCTCCGGGGGAACCCGGTAGTCGAAGGTGCGGTCGAGGTGCGGCAAGGGCACATCAACGGCAACGGCGGCGATCACGCGGAGAGTCTGCCGCAATCGGCCGACACCGGGGCCCGCTGGAGGTCGGAGGAGTCGGGCCGCGGAGGTCGCGAATCGATCAGCCGCGGATGGCCCGCGCGAGCAGGGCCGCGCGGTCCGTGCGTTCCCAGGTGAAGATCGAGAGCGCCGACTCCACCTGATCGGAGGCGCCGGGCTTGATCCGGTTGTACGTCACATCCGTGCGTCCGAAGTGGCCGTAGGCCGCGGTGGGTCGATAGCGCACGACATCCGTGTTCAACAGGTCGAGGTCGCGGATGATGGCGGCCGGACGCAGGTCGAAGACCGCTTGCACGGCATCCTGGATCTGCGGGTCCGGCACCACGCCGGTGCCGAAGGTCTCAACGAACAGCCCGACCGGGTGCGCCTTGCCGATGGCGTAGGCCACCTGGACCTCGCAGCGCGTCGCCAGGCCAGCGGCGACCACGTTCTTGGCGACCCAGCGCATGGCATACGCAGCGGAGCGGTCGACCTTCGACGGGTCCTTGCCGGAGAAGGCACCGCCGCCGTGCCGCGCCATCCCCCCGTAGGTGTCGACGATGATCTTGCGGCCGGTGAGGCCGGCGTCGCCCATGGGGCCGCCGGTCACGAAGCGACCGGTCGGGTTCACGAGCAGGCGGGCGTCGGACACGTCGATGCCCTCGACCTCGGCCAGCACCGGCTCCACCACGTACTTGCGGATGTCCGGTGCGAGCATGCCGTCGATGCTTGTGCCCTCGGCGTGCTGGGTGGAGACCACGACGGTGTCCAGGCGGACCGGTCGATCACCGTCGTATTCGATGGTGACCTGGGTCTTGCCGTCGGGCCGCAGGTACGGGAGCTCGTGGGTCTTGCGCACGCCGGTCAGACGTTCGGCCAGGCGGTGCGCCAACTCGATCGGCAGCGGCATCATGGAGGTGGCCTCGCTGGTGGCGTAGCCGAACATGAGCCCCTGGTCACCGGCGCCCTGGGCGTCCAGCGGGTCGTGCGAGGCATCCGAGCGCTGCTCGATGGCCGTGTTCACACCCTGCGAGATGTCCTGGCTCTGCTTGCCGATCGACACCTGGATGCCGCAGGACTCGCCGTCGAAGCCCTTGATGGAGGAGTCGTAGCCGATGTCGAGCACGACCTGACGGACGATCTGCATGACGTCCGCGAACCCGTCCGTCGTGATCTCGCCGGCGACGTGCACCTGGCCCGTGGTGAGCAGCGTCTCGACCGCCACTCGGCTGTGCGGATCCTGGCCCAGGAGGTCGTCCAGGATGGCATCCGAGATCTGGTCCGCCATCTTGTCAGGATGGCCCTCGGTGACGGATTCGGACGTGAAGAGCCTCTTGGCCACGGTTACTCCAGACTGCGAACAGCGCCGGTCGTTCCGTCACTGCGTTCGACTGAACTGTTCCGTGATCGCGTCCAGCAGGGCATCCGCCACCGCGGCTTTGCTCATACTTTGGTAAGCTTGTTGCGAACCATTTGCAGTAAGGATCGTCACCGTGTTGGTCACGCTCCCGAATGCCTCGTCGCCGGAGACGTCGTTCACCACCAGCAGGTCACAGCCCTTGCTCGCCAACTTGCGCCGTGCGTGGTCGAGCACGCTGCCGTCCGCATCGCCGGTCTCCGCAGCGAAGCCGACGATCACCTGCCCGGGGCGGCGCCCCTCCACCAGCGATCGCAGCACATCACGGTTCTCGCGGAGGGCGATCGACGTCGGTGCTGCGCCCTTCTTGATCTTGTGGTCGGCCGCGCCGAGCGGTGAGAAGTCCGCGACCGCCGCTGCCATCACCAGAATGTCCGCTGATGCGGCGACCGCGTGCATGGCGCGGTCCAGGTCCACGGCCGACACCACCTCCACGACATCCACGCCGGCCGGCGCCGGGAGCGACACGTTGGCGCTCACCAGGGTCACGCGTGCTCCTCGACCAGCGGCCATGGCGGCGATGGCGTAGCCCTGCCGGCCCGTCGAGTGATTGCCGATGAAGCGCACGGGGTCGATGGCCTCCCTCGTGCCCCCAGCGGACACCACGACATGCCGACCCCCGAGGTCCGGCGCCACGCGACCACGACGCATCGCCTGCAGCACGACCTCCGCGATCTCCGCGGGTTCGGGGAGGCGCCCCTTGCCGGAGTCGGGCCCGGTGAGCCGACCTACCGCAGGCTCCAGCACGACCATCCCGCGTTCCCGCAGGGTGCGCACATTCGCTTGAGTGGCAACGTGTTCCCACATCTCGGTGTGCATTGCCGCCACGACCAGCACGGGCGCGCGGGTGGTGAGCAGGGTGGCACCGAGGAGGTCGTCCGCCCGCCCTTGCGCGGTGCGCGCGAGGAAGTCCGCCGTGGCCGGAACCACGACGACGACGTCGGCGGAGCGGCCGAGGGCCACGTGCGGCACGTCCTGCACGTCACCCCAGATGTCCGTCGCCACGGGGTTGCCGCTCAGCGCGGCGAAGGTGGCCTCACCGACGAAGCGCAGGGCAGCAAGCGTCGGGACGACGACGACATCGGCGCCCGCCTCCTTGACGCGCCTGATGACCTCGCATGCCTTGAATGCGGCGATGCCACCGGTGACGCCGACGATGACACGCGGCGGCTGCGCCGACCCCGGCAGCGCGGCCATGGGATCAGGCTTCGTCGTTGTGCTTGATGGTGAGCAGGCCCTCGTTGATCTCGCGCATGGCAATGGACAACGGCTTCTCCTGCAGGTGGGTGTCCACCAGCGGCCCCACGTTCTCCAGCAGGCCCTCGCCGAGCTGCGCGTAGTACGCGTTGATCTGGCGGGCCCGGCGCGCCGCGTAGATGACGAGCTGGTACTTGCTGCCCGCGATCGACAGGAGATCATCGATCGGCGGGTTGGTCATACCTTCGGGTCGGACATTCGACACGGACGTACCTCATCACTTGGTGCTGGCGGAATCCAACAAGTCTACCAACGCTTGGCCGGCGCGCTCGACGGCGTCGTTCACGATGGTCCGGTCGAACTCCAGCTCGCAGGCCATCTCCTCGCGAGCAGTGGCCAGGCGCCGCTCCACGACCTCGGGCGATTCGGTCCCGCGGTCGGTGAGCCGGCGCACCAACTCCTCCCACGAGGGCGGCTTGATGAACACGAGGGTGGCGTGCGGGAGGCGGCTGCGCACCTGTCGGGCCCCCTGCAGCTCCAGCTCGAGCAGCACCGGCTGGCCCGCCGCTGCGTGGTCGAGCAGTGGCTGCAGCGGCGTCCCATAGCGGTTCCCCGCATACTCAGCCCACTCGAGGAACCCGCCCGCGCTGGCCATCGCATCGAACAGCGCAGGGCTCATGAAGTGGTAGTTCACCCCGTCGATCTCGCCCGGACGCGGCTCCCGGGTGGTCGCAGAGACCGACAGCCAGGCCTGCGGCAGGTGCTCACGGGCCCAGGCGATCACCGTGCCCTTGCCGACACCGGAGGGGCCCGCAACCACGATGATCGGCGCATGCCGGAGCGGGGAGTCGCTCATACGCCCTCGAAGTGATTGGCGATGGCCCGGATCTGCTGCACGCCCAGCCCGCGCACCCGGCGGTTCTCTGCCACGCCCACGTTCGCCATGATCTCGCGCGCCCGCACCGGTCCGATGCCCGGCATCGACTCCAGGAGGACCGTCACCTTCATCCGACCGATGGCGTCGTCGCCCTGCCCCTGCAGCATGACCTCCGTGATGGACGCCCCCGCGAACTTCAGGCGGTGCCGGACCAGCGCCCGCTGCTGGCGCGCATCCGC
>DAHWFQ010000249.1:0-5793 GCA_027324895.1 Actinomycetota bacterium
ACCCGTGGCGATCGCCTGCTTGGCGCGTTCCTCGTTGACCTTGCTGCCGATCTTCTCCTCCATCCACATGCGTGAGCCGCCGGCTCCGCAGCAGAAGGAGTTGGTGCCACTGCGCTCCATCTCGATGAACCTGCTGCCCGGGATGGCCTCGAGCACGGCGCGCGGCGGGATGAACACCTGGTTGTGTCGACCGAGGTAGCAGGGGTCGTGGTACGTGATGGTGGTGTCGAGGGGCGCCAGGGGCTTGATGGCACCGGCGCCGACGAGCGCCGCCAGCACCTTGGAGTGGTGGACGACCTCGTAGTTGCCACCGAGCTGTGGGTACTCACGACCAATGGTGTTCATGCAGTGTGGACAGGTCGTGATGATCTTCTTGGCGCCGATGCTGTTCAACGTCTCGATGTTCTGCTGCGCCTGCATGACGTACAGGAACTCGTTGCCCGCGCGACGGGCCGCGTCGCCGGTGCAGGTCTCGCCGTCACCCAGCACCATGAAGTTCACGCCCGCCAGGTGGAGGAGTTCCGCGACGGCCTTGGTGGTCTTCTTGGCCTTGTCCTCGAAGGCACCCGCGCAACCGACCCAGAACAGCCACTCGACATCGTCGGGAATGGTGTCCTCGCCTGCTGCGCCGAATACGCGCACGGGGAAGTCTACCTCGGAGATCCAGGCATTGCGACCGGAGGCGTTCATGCCCCACGGATTGCCCTTGACCTCGATGTTCTTGAACATGCCGTTCAACTCCGTGGGGAACGCCGTGTCCACCATCACCTGCTGCCGACGCATGTCGACGATGTGATCGATGTGCTCGATGTCGACCGGGCACTGCTGAACACAGGCACCGCACATGGTGCAGGACCACAGGGCGTCAGGATCGATGACGTCCCCGACGAGCGACTTCCTGGATTCCGCCAGCACGTCCGCGCCCAGGGAGGCGCGCTCGTCCTCTGCAGCCATGAGGTAGGGGGCCTTGGCCCAGGCGTGATCGCGCAGCGACCGCACGACCAGCTTGGGACTGAGCGGCTTGCCCGTGTTCCAAGCCGGGCACTGTGACTGACAGCGTCCGCACTCGGTGCAGGTGGTGACGTCGAGGATGTCCTTCCAGGTCATCTCCTCGATGGCACCAACGCCGAAGATCGCGTCATCGGCCGGATCCTCGAAGTCGACGAGCACACCGTTGGTGCGCATGGGCTGCAGGGGGCCGAGTGCCGGTCGGCCGTCGGCGTTGCGCTTGTACCAGATGTTGAAGAAGGCCAGGAAGCGGTGCCACGCCACACCCATGGTGGGCTGCCAGGCGATGACGAAGAACCAGGCGAGAGAGGCCGCGATCTTGATCATGGCGACCGCCGCGATGAGCCACTCCAGGGTGGTGTGCGACAGGCCGCTGAAGGCGACGACCAGCGGATATGAGAAAGCGTGATCGAGCGTCCAGCCGCTGTCGCCGAGGTACGCACCTTCAAGGCCGCGCAGCGTGAGCACGCAGACGCCGATGGTGAAGATCGTCCACTCCACGTAGTACGCCTGCCACAGCGTCGAGCCGAAGAAGCGCGACCCGCGACCGAGGCGGCGCGGCTTGCCCAGTTGGCGGACGACCATGAGGAAGACGATGCCGAGGAAGGTGGCGGTCCCGATGAACTCGGAGAAGAGGTTGTAGGGCGTCCAGTCTCCGATGACCGGCAACGTCCACTCCGGGGAGCGCAACTGTCCGAACGCGGTGATGAGCGTGCCGAGCAGCGCCCCGAAGCCCACGAAGACGAACCAGTGCGCGATGCCGATGGGCGTCCATTGCAGCATGCGCGTGTGGCCCAGGGACTCCTTGAGCATGGTGAGCCAACGCTTGCCCCGGCTGTCGGTGCGGGTCTCGTCCCGCTGGCCGATGTGCGCGACGTTGAAGATGCGCTCCGCCGTCACCCCGAAGCGGTAGAGCGCAACGACCAACGCGGCCATCGCCACCGCGAACAACACCTGATGCATGGATGCCTCCAATGAGCCTCGGCCCATTCTCTACGATCGGGTCATGGGCCACGACCCCGCATACCTTGTACGACAGGCTGTTTCTTCCATGGCTCGTCGCCACGGGATAGATGATCTGGTCCTGCTTGCCGTGAGCGGTGGCGCTGACTCGCTGGCCATGGCCGTCGCGGTATCCGAGTGCCACGATGTGGAACCGCGTTTCGGGGCCGTCGTCATCGATCACCAGCTGCAGGAGGGCTCAGCCGAGACCGCTGCCCGCGCTGCCCAGCAGTGCCGCGAACTCGGCCTCGACCCTGTCATCGAGCGCCATGTGCACGTCGTGACCGGACCCGGCCAGGGTGGCATGGAGCAGGCGGCCCGACTGGCGCGGCGCAGTGCCCTGCTGGACGCCGCGGACGCGCACGAGGCGAGCGCCATCTGGCTCGCCCACACACTGCACGACCAGGCCGAGACGGTGCTGCTCGGCCTGCTCCGCGGTTCCGGCCCACGCTCGCTCGCCGGCATGCGGCAATGCGACGGGATCTGGGAGCGCCCACTGCTGCACCTGCAGCGCGAGGTCGTCCGCGCAGCGCTGGCGGAGCGCGGCCTGCGCGCCTTCGAGGACCCGCACAACGAGGACCGCGCATTCTCGCGGGTCCGCATCCGTCACGACGTGCTGCCAGTGCTCGAGGCGGAGCTCGGTGGGCATATCGCGGAACAGCTCGCGCGCAGCGCGGACCTCTTCCGGGACGACACGGACGCCCTCGACGGCATGGCTGAGCAGTGGTGGGACCTCTACGCCGCACTCGAGGTGGAGCGACTGCACGCGCTGCCGCGTGCCCTGCGGACCCGGGTGATCCGACTGGCGCTGCTGGAGAGCGGCTGCCTGAGTCCCGAGAAGGACCACATCGACGCCGTCGACCACCTCGTCATGGAGCCGCGGGCGCGGGGGCCGGTGCGGCTGCCCGGCATGCTGCAGGCCGTGCGCGACCGCGCCGCCGGCATCCTGCAGATCATCCCCCTCTGAGCCATCTGAGCCATCTGAGCCATCGGACCACTTCCCCCGGTCTTCTGTGCTTCCACCCCTAGTTCCCGCCGGATTCTGCGCAGAATCCGGCGGGAACCGCGGCTGGGAGAGCAGAAATGGAGGGGAACTTGTTGAAGGGCTGGCTCACAGCGCGCTGAGCAATTGCACGTCCTCGTCAGTGAGCTTGACGGGCGTCACCAGTTCCGCCACCTGCTGCGGGGTGCGCGCACTCGCCAGCGGCGCGGACACACCGGGCTGTCGTCGCAACCACTCCAGGGCCACCGCGCTGTGCGGGACACCGTGGCGGGCCGCGATGCCACCCAGCACGGACACCATGGTCCAACCCCGCTCGCTGTCGTAGTCCGCGAGCACTCCGCGCGCGCGAGCGCTCTCGACGCTGACGCCCTGCTGGTACTTGCCGCTCAGGAAGCCGCGGGCCAGGCCGAAGAACGGGAAGCAGACGATGCCCTCATCGACGCAGACCTGCTGCAACTCGCCCTCGAACCCGCGGTCCATGAGGTTGTACTGCGTCTGCAGCCCGATGTACGCAGGCACGCCCAGTTCGCGCGAGACGCGCAGGGCCTCGGCCAGGCGTGGTGCCGTGTACTGGGAGGCGGCGATGTAGCGCACCTTGCCCGCCGCGATGACCTCGGCGAACGCCTGCAGCGTGTCCTCGAGGGGGACGGTCTGGTCGTCCTCGTGGGCGAAGTAGATGTCGACGTGGTCCGTCTGCAGCCGGCGCAACGAGTCCTCGAGTGCGGCGTTGATGTTGGCCCGGCTCAGGCCGCGGCGCGTCGAGAGCTTCGCCACCTTGGTGGCGATGATGAACTGATCGCGATTGCCGCGACGTTGCATCCACTCGCCGATGATGGTCTCGCTCTCACCACCGTGATTGCCCGGTGCCCATTCGCTGTAGACGTCTGCTGTGTCGATGAGGTTGCCGCCGGCGGCGGCGTACGCATCGAGGACGGCGAAGGACTGGTCTGCGTCAGCCGTCCAGCCGAAGCTGTTGCCTCCGAGGTAGAGGGGGTGGACGTCGAGGTCGGTGTGCGGGATGTGCAGCATCCCGCCAAGGTATCAATCGACTTGTGTGACGTGGAAGTTGAGGTAGCTCTTCGAGGGCGTGGGTCCGCGCTGACCCTGGTAGCGGGAGCCGTAGATGCTGGATCCGTAGGGGTGCTCGGCGGGCGAGGTCAGGCGCATGAAGCAGAGTTGGCCGATCTTCATGCCGGGCCAGAGCATCACCGGGAGCGTGGCCACGTTGGAGAGCTCGAGCGTGACATGCCCGGAGAACCCGGGATCCACGAAGCCCGCAGTGGCGTGCGTGAGCAGGCCGAGGCGACCCAGTGATGACTTGCCCTCGACGCGCGCCGCCAGGTCGTCCGGCAGCGACACCACTTCGTAGGTGGAGCCGAGCACGAATTCCCCGGGGTGCAGTACGAAGGCCTCGTCGGAGCGCACCTCCACTGCGCGCGTGAGCTCGGACTGCTCCTCACGCGGGTCGATGAAGGGGTACCGGTGGTTCTCGAAGACGCGGAAGAAGCGATCCAGGCGAACGTCGATGCTCGACGGCTGGATCATGAAGTCATCGAAGGGTTCGAGGCGCACCCGACCCTGCTGGATTTCGGCCCTGAGGTCGCGGTCTGAGAGCAGCACGCGGTCAGCGTAACCGTCGTCCCCTGCCGCCGGCAGCGCCACTCCCCTAGGGCCGACGCACGACCTTGTGCTGCGCCGCCTGGGCCAGTGGGCGCACCACCAGCAGGTCGATGTTCACGTGCGAGGGGCGAGTGGCACACCAGGTGATGGTGTCTGCGATGTCGTCGGCCGTCAGCGGTTCGGCGACGCCCTGGTACACGGAGGCCGCCTTGGCCGCGTCACCGTCATTGCGGTTCAACGCGAACTCCTCGGTGCGCACCATGCCAGGTGCGATCTCGGTCACGCGGATCGGCTCACCGGCGAGCTCCAGGCGCAGGGTCCCGGCGAGTGCATGCTCCGCATGCTTGGCGGCGGTGTACGAACCGCCGGTCTCGTACACGATCTGGCCGGCCGTGGAGCCGGTGATGACGATGTGACCGTCGCCGCTGCGCAGCAGGGCGGGGTGCAACGCCCGCACCGTGCGCACGGTGCCGATGACGTTGACCTCGTAGCTCTGCTGCCACCGCTGCAGGTTGGCGGCCACCACGGTGTTCGCGTCGAAGGCGCCACCCGCGTTGGCGACGAGGAGGTGCAGTGGCCCCTCGCCCAGGAAGGCCGCGAGGTTCTCCACACTCTCGTCGGAGGTCACATCCAGCGCGAAGGGTGTGATCCGCGCATGCGTGGCCGCCAACTCGTGGAGCCGGTCCAGCCTGCGTGCGCAGGCGAGGACGTCGAATCCCGCATCCGCCAACTGCCGTGCCGTCGCAGCGCCGATGCCGCTGCTCGCTCCCGTGACCACCGCTCGCTTCATGCCACCCATCCTAGGAAGGGCCGCCATCACGAGTTGAGGATGGCGGCGATGCCCGCCTGGAGTGCCTTGGCGTCGATGGAGGAGATGAACTTCGACCGGATGCGCCCGTCCCGCCCGATGAAGAAGGTCTCGGGATAGCCGGTCACGCCCCAACGCGGCGTCTGCGCCCCCGACCGATCCACGAACGACGTGTACTCGATGCCGTACTTCGCCATGAAGGCCCTGGCGGCCGCGTCCTTGTCCGAGGAATCCATGCCGACGAACACGACGCCCTGAGCGCGGTACCGCCGCTCCGTGGCCCCCAGCAGGGCGGCCTCGTCGATGCAGGTGACGCACCAGGAGGCCCAGAAGTTCACCACGAGTGGCTTGC
>DAHWFQ010000001.1:0-4167 GCA_027324895.1 Actinomycetota bacterium
CTTGAAGTCATCGAGGTCGACGACGACCATGGCATTGCTGGGCGTCCCGTCTGCCACGGCGCTGTGGTCGATGACCGACACCAGGCCGGTGCGGTTCCACACCTTGGTGAGGTCGTCGCGCACCGCCAGCGTCTGGATGCGCAACACGAGCGTGCGCAGCATCCACGCGAGCAGCACCGCAGTCATGGCCGTGGGGCCCCACAGCGCGAATGCATCCTTGAACGGCCACCGCCCGAAGATGCCGATGGCCGATGCGACGAGCAGGCTGATGATGTGGAGCTGAGCCTGATGGCGCGGGAACCACATGGCTGCGTAGACCACGAGGGCGACCACCATGAGCGACTGCCCGAGTGTGTTCCCGCGGTTCCCCGCGGTGAGCAGCATCCAGCACACGAGCACCGCGCACATGCTCAGGGTGGCGTGCAGCAGCCACTTGGGCAGCCGGTGCCAGGGGTTGATGAGCACGACCGCGATGAGGCCCAGCACGATGGCGGCGGCGTACTGCGAAAGCGCAGCCTCCCGCTGCCCGAAGGTGATCGTGAGTGCGGTGCCGAGTGACTTCACGCCGGTGATGAGCGCGAGCATCCACACCGGTCCGGTGAAGCCGCCCAGGTCGCGCAGGATGAAGGGCGCCGAGTCTTCGGTGACCGGCCGGATCCAGTCGCGTATGCCCACGAACGGAGGATAGCCGCGACGACCGGCCCTCCCGGCGGAGCGACCGGCGAACACGCACAGACTGCTACGGCCGCGTGAAAGGCCCGCCGCCTACCATTCAGGCCATGACGCAGGGGCCATCAGGGGCCGGGGCCGGCGAGCAACCGACCGCTGCATTCCGTGATGCCCCCGGGCGCGTGTGGCTCATCCGCCTGTGCGTCGCCACGGTCATGGCCGTGGCGATCCTCGACTGGATCGGATGGGCCATCGGCAGCACGCTGCTCACGCGCCTCGCGCCCACCTGGGTGGTCCTCACGCCGTGGGCGTCCGCCATGCTGTTCCTACTGGCAGCCGCCGCACACGCACAGACGCCGGAGGCGACGTCGGCCCACACCCGAGGACGAGTGCTGGCCGCAGCAGCGGGCCTGATCGCATTCCTCATGCTCGTGGAGTATGCAACGGGCAGTTCGTGGGGCTTCGACACCTGGTGGTTCGGCGACGCCGTCACGCATGTGGGTTCCGCCCACCCGGGACGGCCGGCCCCGGCCACGGTGGTCGCGGTGGTGTCGATGGCCCTGGCATTGCTGCAGTTGCGCAGCGATCGCCATCACGCGGAGTTCTTCTCCCAGGTCTTCACGGCCCTCGCCATGTTCCCGGCCTTCGTCCGGCTGGTCGGCTATGCAGCCGGCGCCACCGGCATCTTCGAGTTCGACACCTCGACGGGCATGGCCTTCGTGACAGCTCTGTGCATGCTGCTCATCGGGGTGGCGGCCTTCGCGGTACGACCGGACCGGCGACCGATGGCCCTGCTCACCGCCCGTCCTGATCGCGTGTCGATCACACGGTTGCTCTTGGTGTTCCTGGCCCTTCCGCTCCTGCTTCTGCTCGGCGCACAGGCCCTGAGCGACCTCGGCGCCCCCGACCGGGTCGCCATCGTGCTCAGCGACCTGTTCGCCGCGTTGGTGGTGGGGACGGCGGTCTTCGCGGTGAGCAGCGAGCAGCAGCGCAGCCTGCTTCGGCAAGCGGCGCTCACCGAGGCCCTGCGGGCCTCGGAGCAGCGCTACCGACTGCTTGCCGAGAACGGATCAGACGTCATCATCACCGGTCCGCCCTACGGACGCATCGACTGGGTCTCCGACTCCGTCGAGCGTACCCTCGGCTGGAGACCCTCGGAACTCATCGGTGAGCACGGCGTCGACCTCATCCATCCCGAGGACCGTCCCTCGGTGGAGAGCGCACTGCTGCGCGTCGCCGCGGGCAAGCCGCAGCGCATGGAGGCGCGCTGGCGCCGCTCGGACGGCGAGTACCTGTGGATGAGCGGCCTCATCGGGCCGGAGTGGGACCCCTCGGGACGGGTCCTCGGGCGCATCGCCAACTGGCGCGACATCGCCGCCGAACACTCCGCCCGCGAGGACCTGGCGGCCGAACGTGAGTTGCTGGCCGTGAACATGCAGGCGCTGCTCGACCCGCTGGTGCTCTTCAAGGCGGTGCGCGACGAGGACGGCGCGATCACAGACTTCGAGTACATCGACCTGAACGACGCGGCCTGCGTCTATGTGGGCGACACCCGCGAGCAGCTGATCGGACAGCACGTGGGGAAGTTGCGGCCAGCCGTCAGGGCATCGGGCCTGTTCGAGCTCTACGTCAAGGCCATGGTCTCGGGCGAGAAACTCGCGGTCGACGACTTCCCCGTGGCCGACGTGCACGGGGCCATGCGCTTCCTCGACATCCGCGGCCGTCGTGTCCCGGGTGACCGACTCAGCGTGACCTGGCGCAATGTGACCGAGCGCCGTGAATCGGCAGTGGCCATTGCCGCCTCCGAGGAGCACTACCGGCTGCTGGCGGAGAACACCGCTGACGTCGTGTTCCGCCTGCGCGACGGCATCATCTCCTGGATCTCACCCTCCGTGACCGACGCGCTCGGCGATGACGTGGACGCCTGGATCGGACGGGACGTCACCGTCATCATGCACCCCGATGACCTGTCGGTGTACATGGAAGGCCTGGTCCGCGTACGGCAGGGGGAAACGGTCGTGAGCAGGGTGCGGGTGCTCGACAACCATGGCGTGTTCCATTGGATCGAGGCGCACGCCAAGCAGTATCACAACCCCGAGGGCGTGGTCGACGGGGCCATCTGCTCCATGCGCCTCGTCGATGCGGAGGTGGCGGCGGAGCAGGTGCTCGACCGACTGGCCCGCTTCGATGACCTCACGGGGCTGCTGAATCGCGGCGAGGCCCTGCGCCGACTGGCCTACGCCACCAGCACGCTGCGGACGCCGGGCGAGCACACCGCCGTGCTGTTCTGCGACGTCGACCACTTCAAGCAGGTGAATGACACGCTCGGCCATGCCGCAGGTGATGAGGTGCTCCGCACCCTGGCTCAGCGCACCCGTGATTGCGTGCGCACCTCCGACATCGTCGCGCGCATGGGCGGCGACGAGATCATGGTGGTCCTGCAGGGCCTTGCCGATCCCGACTCCGCGCTGCTCGTCGCGGAGAAGCTTCGCGCCAGTGCGGCCGAGCCCATCAGCACACCGGACGGCGTCGTCCACTGCTCCATGAGCATCGGCGTGACCACGGTGGCGGACGGCGAGGGCCCCGATGCCCTCATCGCCCGTGCCGACGCAGCGATGTACGAGGCCAAGAGCACCGGTCGGAACCGGGTCATCCGCGTGCTGTGAGGAGCCCGCGGGGCGAGGCGACGATCAGCGGAACAGCACCATGGTCGACTGCTCGGCCACCTCGACGCTGGAAGCGGCCTCGCGCATCGGCACCGTGTAGCCCGCGCGCCACCCGTCGACCACGATGCCCCACATGGCACGGCTGGGAAGCGCGAGTGTCACCGGCTGCGTGGCCGCGTTGTGGGCCACCACGATCTCCGTCCACGTGTCGTGCGTGGCCACGCCGTCGAGGACGTAGGCGATGATCGATGGCTCGCTGTCGAGGAAGCGCAGGTGGTGTCTGATGTCGTCAGCGCTGCGCATGCGGAACGCCGGATGGGCCCTCCGCAGGGCGATCAGGCCGCGCACGTACTCGACCAACTCGAAGCGACGCACGCGCTGCTCCCAGCGCAGGGCGTTCACCTCATCACCGGAGGCGTAGCTGTTCTCGTCGCCGGACTTGGAACGCATGAACTCCTGGCCCGCATGCAGGAAGGGCATGCCCTGGGAGAGCAGCACGATCGAGGTCGCGAGCCGGAAGGCCCGCGCCTGCTCGTCGACGGGCGCATCAGGCATGCTCGCGGCCAGCTTGTCGGACAACGTCATGTTGTCGTGCGCCTCCACGTAGTTCACGACCTGACCGGGTGCCACCTCACCCCAGTTGCCGCCGATCGTTTCGCTGAAGCGCACGTTGCCGACGATGCCGTCGAGCACATCGGCGCGCGAGGCCAGGGCTCCCTGCACGTACCCGCGATCGGCGTGATGGAAGACCGAGCCCTTGACGCCGTCGCGCAGGACATCGTTGAAGAATCCGATGCGTGGCAGGTCCTCAGCGTTGTTCACGTCGGCGCGG
>DAHWFQ010000049.1:0-4826 GCA_027324895.1 Actinomycetota bacterium
ACCCCCTCCGCGCGGTACGACGCTGGACAACCGCGGGAGGGTCACTCGGCGTCGCACCCGGGGCTCGTAGGCTCAGGCCATGCCCGAATTGGTGGTGCCCGGTCCGCGCTGGGCGGCGGACTACCGATCGGCGTTGACGGAGGCCGCGGAATGCGGTGAGGCCGTCCCCTGGGACCCGCCGTTCAACTGCAGCGACGACGAGCTGCTCGCCAGCATCGCCCGCGCGGCGTCCGGCATCTGGGGCATGGCGGCGACCGCGCCCAGTCAGTGGTACCGCTGGTGGGTCGACGGCGACCGCTACCTCGGCCGCATCTCCCTGCGCTTCCCGTCCTTCCGCGAGAACGCCGCCCATTACGCATCACACGGTGACATCGGCTACGACGTGCGTCCGTCCGAACGAGGTCATGGCACCGCCACCGTCATGTTGCAGGCGATGCTCGAATTCACGCGGGTCCAGGGCTATGCCGACGCGCTCATCACGTGCGACGAGGACAACATCGCCTCACGGCGCGTGATCGAGAAGGCCGGGGGCACCTACCTGGACACCTTTACGGACGGGGACGACACCGTGCTGCGCTTCCTCATCGCGCTCTGACCCGGCAAGGGCCAGCGAACGTCCCATGACAAACGTCCACAACGGCAGTGAACGCGCACTCCATCCGCGTCCAGGTGGCACGTCACGCCCAGTACGACGCTGCGCGACCATCGCAGGGCTGTGCAGCGTCGCACCGCGAAAGCTCACGCCCAGTACGACGCTGCGCGACCACGCCAGGGCTGTGCAGCGTCGCACCGCGGGTTGGTGTCAGCCGACAAGCGCCGCGTAGCCGGGCTTGACCACCTCGTTGATGATCTGCAGACGCTCCTCGAAGGGGATGAATGCGCTCTTCATGGCATTCACGGTCGCCCACTGCAGGTCGGCGAGCGTCCAGCCGAAGGCGTCCACCAGGCCCTGGAACTCGGAGGACATCGTGATGTTCGACATCAGGCGGTTGTCCGTGTTGACGGTGATGCGGAAGTGCAGATCCTTCAACAGGCCGATGGTGTGCTCGAGCACGGAGGCCGCAGCGGCAGTGTGCACGTTCGAGGTGGGGCACAGCTCGAGGGGGATGCGCCGATCGCGCACGTACGAGGCAAGGCGCCCCAGGACGGGCTTTCCATTGGCGATGGTGATGTCGTCGATGATGCGCACCCCGTGGCCCAGCCGTTCGGCACCGCAGAGCTGGATCGCCTCCCAGATGCTGGGCAGGCCGTAGGCCTCGCCGGCATGGATCGTGAAGTGGGCATTCTCGCGTCGCAGGTAGTCGAAGGCCGACCGGTGCACGCTGGGCGGGAAGCCCTTCTCCGCACCCGCTATGTCGAAGCCGACGACACCGCTGTCCCGGTAGCGCACGACGAGCGACGCCACCTCCTCGGCGTGGTCGGCTGTGCGCATGGCGGTGAGCAGTGCGGCCATGCGGATGCGGCTGCCCTCGTTGGCGGCGAGCCTGCTGCCCCGGGCGAAGCCGGCGAGCACCGCCTCCACCACCTCGGGCATCCGCAGACCGCGCTCGCAGTGCAACTCCGGTGCGAACCGCACTTCCGCGTAGACGACGCCGTCCCGCGCGAGGTCGACTGCGCACTCCGCCGCCACCCGCTCGATGGCGCTCGCCGTCTGCATCACGCCGACGGTGTGCTCGAAGGTCTCCAGGTACTGCACGAGCGAGCCCGAGTCGGCCCCACGACGGAACCAGGAAGCGAGCGCGGAGACGCTCTGCGCAGGGAGTTCATGGCCGATGGCCTCTGCCAGGTCGAGGATGGTCTCGGGACGCAGGCCACCGTCAAGGTGGTCGTGCAGCACCGCCTTCGGTGCGCGCTTCACCTGCTCGGCGCTGGGCTTGACGGCGAGCGTCACTCAGTCCTCCCGGTTGACGGATGAGGGCGTGAATGCCGGCAGGCAGATCGCGAAGTACTCCGCGCCCTCCGCGCCCACGCCGTAGCGGATGCGCTCGCCCGGACGCGACACCAGCGTCTGCCCGGCATGGCACTCGTGCACGACACCGTCGCACTCGACGGTGACGGTACCGCGGACGACGACCGTGTACTCGGTGAACGTCGGCGTCTGGAAGGGCTCGCTCCAACCTGCTGGAGCCTGCATGTGGGCGACGGAGATGTCACGATCTCCGGAGGAGGCGGCGCCGACGAGCTCCTCGATGAGCTTGCCTCCGGGCACGGGAATCGAGACGGGCGGCGGCAGGATCTCGGGCATCAGGCAATCCGATCGACGATGAGGGGCAGGCGTTCGCGAGCGCTGCTTCCGATGCCGTAGGCGCCGTCGAGCGCCTCCAACGCATGTGGGATGAGCGTGGGCTCGTCGGTGTGCAAGGTCATGAGGGGTTGCCCCTTTCGTACGGTGTCGCCCGGCTGCACGAACCACTCGACGCCCGCGCCCGCCTGCACGGGCTCGCCCTGACGCGCACGGCCCGCACCCAGGCGCCAGGCGGCCAGCCCGACGCCGAGGGCATCGAGATGCGTCAGCACACCATCGGCCCCGGCAAGGATCTGCTCCTGGTGCCGGGCGACCGGCAGCTCGGCCACCGGGTCGCCGCCCTGCGCGCGCACCATGCGCTGCCACACGTCCATGGCCGAGCCGTCGCGCAGCGCATCCGCGGGGTCCTTGGTGCGTGCGCCCGCCAGCGTGAGCATCTCCTCGGCCAGCAGCAGCGTGAGCTCGACGACGTCCGCCGGGCCACCACCCGCGAGGACCTCGACGGACTCCCGCACCTCGAGCGCATTGCCCGCGGTGCGCCCCAGCGGCACATCCATGGCCGTGACAAGGGCGACCGTCCGCACTCCGGCGGCGGTCCCCAGGTCCACCATGGTGCGCGCGAGCTCGCGTGCACGGTCCGGATCGGACATGAAGGCGCCGTTCCCGGTCTTCACGTCGAGCACCAGCGCACCGGTGCCCTCGGCGATCTTCTTGCTCATGATCGAGGACGCGATGAGCGGGATGGCGGGCACCGTGCCGGTCACATCGCGGAGGGCGTACAGCTTCTTGTCAGCGGGCGCGAGGCCACTTCCGGCCGCGCAGATGACGGCGCCCGTCGAGTCGAGGACCTGGAACATCTCGTCGTTGGAGAGGGCAGCCCGCCATCCCGGGATCGATTCCATCTTGTCGAGCGTGCCGCCGGTGTGCCCGAGTCCACGCCCCGAGAGCTGGGGCACGGCCACGCCGCAGGCCGCGACGAGGGGAGCCAGCGGGAGCGTGATCTTGTCCCCCACGCCACCGGTGCTGTGCTTGTCGGCTGTGGGGCGCGAGAGACGCGACCATGACATGCGCTCGCCGCTGTTGATCATGGCCTGGGTCCAGCGCGCGATCTCCGCCTTGGTCATGCCGTTCAGCAGGATGGCCATGGCGAGCGCCGACATCTGCTCATCGGCCACGACACCACGCGTGTACGCGTCGACCACCCAGTCGATCTGCGCATCAGTGAGGACGTGCCGGTCCCGCTTGCTCGCGATGACATCGACTGCGGCGAAGGGCTCCACGTTCACGTGTGCATCCCACGCCGCAGTTCCGTGGCGTCGAAGGCCCATGGCAGCAACTCGTCCATGGAGACGACGCCGTGCTCACCCATGATTCGCAGTTCCTTCCCGCCATGCTCGAGCAGGAGCTGGCGACAGCGGCCGCAGGGGGCCAGGGCGGCGCCTCGCGCGTCGACGCAGTACACGGCAACCAGTCGCCCACCGCCGCTGCTGTGCAGGGCGGACACCAGTCCGCACTCGGCGCACAGCCCGAGCCCGTACGAGGCGTTCTCCACATTGCAGCCGACGACGACGCGGCCGTCGTCGACCAGCGCCGCCACGCCCACCGGGAAGTGCGAGTAGGGCGCGTAGGCGTGCTGCATGATCCCGATCGCCGCTGCGTGCAGTGCCTCCCAGTCGATCTCCATCAGTGTTGCCCTCCCTTGCGGTACGGCTGCCCGTCAGCGGCGGGCATGCGCAATCGCTGGGTCGCGAGCGAGAGCACCACCAGCGTGGTGACGTACGGCGACATGGTGACGAAGGGGCCTGGAAGATCCTTGGTGAACGCGAACAGCGCCAGCACCCCGAGGCCGATACTGAAGCTCACGACGCTGCCGATGCGCCTGCCCTTCCGCAGTTGCAGCACGGCGTAGGCGACGAAGCCCACGACCACCACGAGCAGCGCCGCATGCACCGCGCCGGACGCCCGCAGTTGCAGGGCATCAGAGAAGCCGAACAGCGCACTGCCCAGGAGCAGTCCGCCCGGTCGCCAGTTGCCGAAGAGCATGGCCGCCAGGCCGATGAAGCCGCGGCCGCCCGTCTGGCCCTCCTGGTAGTTGCTCGAAGCCACGATGGCGAGGAAGCCTCCACCCAGCCCGGCGAGCGCGCCGGAGATGATGACGCCCGCGTACTTCATGCGGTACACGTGCACACCGAGTGACTCAGCCGCGATGGGCGCCTCGCCGGCGCTGCGCAGGCGCAGACCGAACTTCGTGCGCCACAGCAGGAAGTAGCTGAGGGGGAACAGCAGCAGGCAGAGCATGGTGAGGTAGGAGACGTCACCGGTGAGCCCTCGCAGGATGTTCGCGAAGTCGCTCACCAGGAACCACTGCCTGCCGCCGATCGCGGAGAGCAGGTCCGGGCTCTGCCAGCCGAAGATCTCACCACCCGAGAGCACCGGCAGGCCGTTGGTACCGATGGAGGCCACGCTCGGGGACTGCGTGGGACCGGCGCCAGGGACGTTGCTGTCCTGATACACGATGACGGACAGGTAGCGCACGATGCCTGGGGCGATGAGGTTGATGGCCACGCCCGAGACGACGTGG
>DAHWFQ010000052.1:0-10161 GCA_027324895.1 Actinomycetota bacterium
TTCCGTGGTTCGACCTGTGGCGCGCTGCGAAGAGAGAGCAATCATGCAGTCGCTCGACGCGATTGACGCAGCCCAGCTGCGCACAGACATCCCCCCCTTCCGCCCCGGCGACACCATCAAGGTGCACGTGCGCGTGATCGAAGGCAACCGCTCGCGCATCCAGGTCTTCCAGGGCGTCGTCATCCGCCGCCAGGGCGATGGCATCCGTGAGACCTACACCGTTCGCAAGGTCTCCTTCGGCACCGGTGTGGAGCGCACGTTCCCCGTGCACGCGCCCACCGTCGAGAAGATCGAACTGGTGACCCGCGGCGATGTGCGTCGCGCCAAGCTCTACTACCTGCGCGAGCTGCGGGGCAAGAAGGCGAAGATCAAGGAACTCCGCGACAACGCGTAGTCCGTGACGATCCAGCGCAACAGCGGTCGGGTTCCCCGGCCGCTGTTCGCTTTGCTGCTGCTGGCTGCCGCGCTTGCCGTCGTCCTGGCCATGCTCGTCCAGGCCCTCGTGATGGAGGTCGACGCCGTGCCCTCGACCTCCATGTCACCCACCCTGCGCGTCGGGGACCGCGTGCTCGTCGACAAGGCATCGCTGGCCTGGCGGCCCATTGCACGCGGTGACGTGATCGTGTTCGACGCCACCGACGTCTGGAAACCCGCCACCAATGGCACCAAGGTGGCCAAGCGGGTGATCGCGCTCGGCGGGGACCATGTCGCCTGCTGCAACGCCGCCGGACGCATACTGCTCAATGGGCGCGTGCTTCTGGAGCCGTACGCGCACGGACGCAACCGCCGTTTCAACGTCACCGTGCCCGTCGACCGCATGTGGGTCATGGGCGACGACCGTGAGCATTCGCTCGACAGCAGTGCCTACACCGAGGTGCCAGCCGGAGGTTCGGTCCCCGTCAATCATGTGCTGGGGCGTGTGATCGCCGTGGTCTGGCCCCCGAATCACGCTGGCATACTTGGCACGCCCAGCCGTGAGGAAGCCCATGACGCAACCTGAAGACCCCACCCCAGAGGAGCGCTCGAGCGAGCAGCGCACACCGGGGAGTGTGCCGTCGAACCCAACGGGTGGGGGGACGCAGTCCGAGTACGACTGGAAGGGTGCCTCACGCCGCGCCCTGTTCGGCGGCGGTCGCGCCGCCCGCGAGATGGGCATCGTGGTGGGGACGGCGCTGATCCTGTCGATCCTGCTGCGCACATTCGTGTTCCAGCTGTTCTACGTCCCCTCCGAGTCCATGCTCGAGACGCTCAAGGTGGGTGACAAGATCGTGGCCTCGAAGATCACCATGAGCCTCGAGGGCATCCACCGTGGTGATGTCGTGGTCTTCCATGACCCGGGCGGCTGGCTCTTCGCACCGGTCGTGGAGACCGGATGGCGCGGGAAGCTCACGAATGTCCTCACAGACATCGGCTTCCTGCCGAGCAACAGCGGCTCAGACCTGGTGAAGCGCGTCGTCGCGGTGGCCGGCGACGAGGTGAAGTGCTGCTCACCCAACGGCCGGATGATCATCAACGGTCATGTGCTCGACGAGTCCGCGTACACCGTGGCACCGACGAACCAGGTGGCCTTCGACATCGTCGTCCCCAAGGACCACGTCTTCGTCATGGGTGACAACCGTCCGAACTCCCGGGACTCGCGCTTCCACCTCGATGTGGCGAACGGCAGCGTGCCGCTCTCCGAGGTGCGGGGCGTGGTGGTGCTCAAGATCTGGCCCATGAGCTCCTTCGGCACGGTTCCGGCCCCGACCGTGCTGAGTGACGCCAAGCGGTGATCCATCCCACGCTGGACTGGGAGCGCGAGCTCCTGGCCTCCGGCGCTCGGTCCGTGGCCGGCGTAGACGAGGTCGGTCGGGGCGCCCTGGCCGGTCCGGTGTCCGTGGGCGTGGTCGTCGTCGACCTGCACACCCTCGATGCCCCTCCCGGTCTGGCGGACAGCAAGTTGATCTCCGCGCACGCCCGCGAATCACTGGTTCCCCGCATCCGGGAGTGGTGCTCAGACAGCGCCGTCGGACACGCCAGCGCCGCCGAGATCGACGCACTGGGGATCCTCGGCGCGCTGCGCAGCGCTGCGCTGCGCGGACTGTCCGCGCTCTCCATCGCGCCGGATGTGGTGATCCTCGACGGCAGCCACGACTGGCTGTCCAGCCGGGAGGACCTGTTCTCGCCCGCCCCCGCCGTCGTTGAGCCGCACGTGCATGTCCGGGTGAAGGCGGACCAGCAGTGCGCCGCCGTGGCCGCGGCCAGCGTGCTGGCGAAGGTGGAGCGGGATCGTCGGCTGGTGGAGATGGACGGAGCGTTCCCCGGCTACGGCTTCGCGCAGCACAAGGGCTACGGAAGTGCGTCCCACCGCGAGGCCATCCGCACGCTCGGCGCCTGCGAGCAGCACCGACGCTCCTGGAAGCTGCTGCCCGATCCAGCGAACTGAGTCGCGGATCCCACCCACAGCACGTTGGCCGTCCCCCTCGTACACAGGGGTTCGCGCGCCGCCCCTCCGAAGACAGACCCCGTCGCTCGACTTGGCGCGGAGGTTCGAAATGCAGAAGAAGGATGCGCTCGGTAGGTACGGAGAAGCGCTGGCAGCCAGGTTCCTGACCCAACACGGGTGGTCGTTGCTCGATCGCAATTGGCGGTGCGCAACGGGAGAGCTCGACATCGTCGCCGAACGTGCCGGCATCGTGGCGGTGTGCGAGGTGAAGACCCGACGCAGCCTGCGCTTCGGCAGCCCCTTGGAGGCCGTGACGGCGGAGAAGGCGCAACGGTTGCGCCGCCTCGCCGCCCAGTGGTTGGCCGCCAATGGGAGCGCACGCGCGGGCGTTCGCATCGATGTCATATCGGTGTTGGTCGACGACGCCGGATTCACCCATGTCCAGCACATCGAAGGTGTCTGCTGATGACGATCGCGAGGGCAGCCACTGCGATCGTGGTGGGTGTCGATGCCCACGTGGTGGAGGTCGAGGCCCACCTGGCGGATGGCCTGGTCGGGATGTCGATCACGGGCCTCGCCGACACGGCGGTCAACGAGGCCCGTGACCGCGTGCGTTCCGCGATCGTCTGTACGGGCTTCCCGTGGCCGCAGCGACGCATCACCGTCGGCCTGTCCCCGGCCTGGCTGCCCAAGTTCGGATCGGGCCTCGACCTGGCGATCGCCCTCGCGCTGCTCGCGGCAGACGAGCATCTGGAGGTGGGTCGTCTGGAACGCACTGTGGTCATCGGAGAGTTGCGGCTCGACGGGCGGGTCAGTCCCGCCCGCGGCGTGCTCCCGATCGCCATGGCGGCTGCACGCTGGGGGTACACCCGCATCATCGTGCCGCGCGCGAATGTGGCCGAGGCGTCGCTGGTGCCCGACCTTGACGTGGTGGGTGTCGGTTCCCTTGGACACACCCTGCGCCTGCTCGGCGTCGACTGCGAAGTCGGAGATGAGGGGACGGACGTGCCGCCGCGCGCGGAGCCGCCGTCCCCCGTGAAGGACCTCTCCGATGTGCGCGGGCAGCACGCCGCGAAGTTCGCTCTCGAGGTCGCGGCTGCGGGTGGGCACCACATCGCGCTGCTCGGCGCCCCCGGCGTGGGCAAGACCCTGCTGGCCGAGCGCCTTCCCTCGATCCTCCCGCCCCTCGACATCGAAGCCGCGCTGGAGGTCACTGCGGTGCAGTCGGTGCTCCATGATGGCACCGCCGGATTGCAGACGATCGCCCCCTTCGCCTCGCCGCACCACGGGGCGAGTGCTGTGGCGATCGTCGGAGGGGGCCGCAGCAACCCGCGGGTCGGCCTCATCACCGCCGCGCATCGCGGTGTCCTGTTCCTCGACGAGGCCCCGGAGTTCCAGAGTTCCGTCCTCGAGGCGCTCAGGCAGCCGCTCGAATCCGGGTTCGTGGCCATCGCGCGCAGTGAGTTCGCGGTCGTGCTGCCGGCCCGCTTCCAGTTGGTGCTGGCGGCCAACCCCTGCCCTTGCGGACAGGCGTTCGACCGGCATGGCCGCTGCTCGTGCACTCCCGTCCAACGGCGGAAGTACCTGTCGAAGTTGTCGGGTCCGCTCATGGACCGCATCGATGTGCGGGTCATCGTGGAGACGCCGGCCCCACACGAGGTGGCGCTCGGCGCTGAATTCGCCGGCGAGTCGTCATCCACGGTGGCGGCGCGCGTGCTCGCGGCCCGGGAGCGGCAACGGGACCGACTGCGGAGCACCCCGTGGAGGCTGAACGCCGAGGTTCCCGGTCCGGTCCTGCGTCGCGACTGGCCCCTGCCCTCGCACATCACGCGACGCTTCAACGAGCAGCTGTTGGAGAAGGACCAACCATCCGCGCGGGGCGTCGATCGCATGCTCCGGTTGGCCTGGACCTGCGCGGACCTGGCGGGAAGGCCCGCCCCCGATGAGCAGGACCTCGCCATCGCCATGCACCTGCGCGACGCGGGGGGAAGGTGGGCGGCATGATGTCGGGTCGTCTCAAGGCCGCAGTGATCGGCTCGCTCATGGCCGACCCCTGCTCCCCGCTCAACCTGCAACTCAAGCAGTGGGGCGTGGAGGAGGCCTGGGCCCGCATCGCGCACGGACACCCGTCGGTCCCAGGGCAACTCACGCAACGTCTGCTGGGCACGGACAGCGAAGCCGTGCTGGCGCGGGGCGAATGCGCGGGGGCCCGCATCATCATTCCCGGGGACCCCGACTGGCCGCTCCAACTGGAGGCGCTCGGGTCGTTCGAGCCCTGGGCGCTCTGGGTGCGCGGCCAGGGCCTGGAGGCGCTCGGCAGGGAGCGTTCGGTCGCCATCGTGGGGGCGCGCTGTTGCAGCCGATACGGGGAGCGCGTCGCTGCTGAGTTCGCCGCGGGCGTGGCACAGCGCGGGTTCCCGGTGGTGAGCGGCGGTGCGGTCGGCATTGACGCCGCAGCTCATCGTGGAGCGCTGGCGGTCGAAGGCACGACGATTGCCGTGCTGGGCTGCGGCATCGACGTGCCGTATCCCGCGCAGCACAGCGCGCTCTTCGATCGGATCGCCGAGCGCGGGTTGCTCGTCAGCGAGGCGGCGCCGGGTGCTCACCCGACCAGGCCCTCCTTCCTTGTGCGCAACCGACTGATCGCCGCGCTCAGTTACGGCACGGTGGTGGTCGAAGCCCGCCTGCGCAGTGGTTCGATCTCCACCTACGCCCATGCCCGGGCGCTGAACCGGGTGCTCATGGCGGTGCCCGGTCCCATCACGTCCCCGGAGAGCGGCGGCACCAACGGCCTGCTCAAACAGGATGCGCGCGTGGTCACGAGCGACGAGGACGTCCTCGCCCTGGTCGCGCCCCTTGGCACCGTTGATGCGGCGGACCCGGTCGCGCCCTCCAACGAGTGGGACGATCTCAGCGCGGACGAGCGGGCGGTACATGAGGTCCTGCCGGCGCGCAGGCCGGTCTCCGTGGACGCCATCCTCGGCCTGGTCCCGGCCGATCTCGGGTTGGGTCGGGTCTACGGCGCGCTGGCGTTGCTCGCTGGTCGCGGCATCGTGATCGAGGAGGCCACGGGACTCTGGCGACGTGCTCGCCCCTTGCGCGGCGCGGTCGCTTGACCGCGCGCCCCCGGGCTTGCACCGTGGGTGCGTGGGTGAGACCTGGACGACGGCGATCGAAGGCTACGTCGATCATCTGCGGCGCGGGCGCGGGCTCTCGGAGCACACCATCCGCGCCTATCGGGGTGATGTCGCTCGGCTGGCGGAGGTGGCTGCCGAGTCGGGCGTGAATGGCCCGTCCTCGCTGACGCTCAGTGTGCTGCGACAGTGGCTGGCGCTGGAACGGGAAGCGACGGCTGACTCCACGGTGGCCCGGCGGGTGGCGAGCATCCGCACCTTCACGGCCTGGGCGGAGCGCAGCGGTCTCGCGGTGGGCGATCCGGGCGCGGGCCTGGCCAGTCCCAAGGTGGCGCGCACCCTGCCGCCGGTGCTCCGCCAGGAGCAGGCCTCACGGCTGCTCGACCTGGCGGCGACGGTCGCCGACGAAGATTCGGGCGAGCACGTGCGGGACCTCGCGATCCTGGAGCTGCTCTATGCCACCGGGATCCGGGTTGGCGAGTGCGTGGGCCTGGATGTCGGCGCGGTCGATCGCGTGGAACGCACCGTGCGGGTGCTGGGCAAGGGAGGAAAGGAGCGGATCGTGCCCTTCGGGGCACCGGCCGCCGAAGCCCTGGAGGCCTGGTTGGAACGGCGACCGAGCCTGGCGAACGATCGCTCCGCGGAGGCATTGTTCCTCGGCGCAAGGGGCGGCCGCATCGATCCGCGCATGGTGCGCACGGTGCTGCAGCGGCTCCTCCGGCACCTGCCGGACGTGCCCGAGATCTCGCCCCACGGCCTGCGCCACAGTGCTGCGACGCATGTGCTTGAGGGTGGGGCCGACCTGCGCTACGTGCAGGAGTTGCTGGGACACGCGTCGCTGGCGACCACGCAGCTGTACACACACGTCTCGTTCGATCGACTGCGTGAGACCTTCGAGCGCGCGCACCCGCGCGCGTAGGTGGCTAGGGGACCAGGTGCACCCTCAGGCGCAGCGGATCCACGTAGGCGCCGCCGACGCGCAGCCCCAGGTGTAGGCAGCGCCGCGAGCAGTGGCCACCAGTGCCGACGACGCCGACGCGCGCCCCGGCCGCCACCACCTGCCCGGCGGCGACCGTCCCCCGTACCGGCTCGAGCGTCACCATGCGGTTCCCGTCCGCGATCACCACGATGGGTCGGCCCGCCACGGAGCCAGTGAAGGTGACGGTGCCCGACATCGGGGCGCGCACGGTCTGGCCCGCTGAGGCAATCAGGTCCGCACCGCGATGGCCCGGCGCATAGTCATCCTGGGGTTCACGGAAGGGCGCGAGCACCCGGGATGGCGTCACCGGCGCGAGCGCAAGGCGATTGTCCGTTGCCGGATTGGAGGCGATGAGGAGGGCGACGAGCAGCTCGGGAATCATCATGGTCGGAGCCCAACCCCCGTTCGGGAGGTCTCCGTGGTGGTCCGCCCAGCGGTGAATGCACGGTACGATTCAGGCACCTGTGCGCCTGCGCACGGGAATTCGCATGACCACAAGCGGGTCGCGTCATCGTGTGCCTCGGCATCGACGCATCTCGGGTCATCAGGGCCGCGCCAACCGGTGTGGCATCAACGGAACGGGCGCGATGCGCCCACGGAAGGAACGACCATGGCCGTCGTCACGATGCGCCAGCTGCTTGAGAGCGGTGTTCACTTCGGACACCAGACCCGCCGCTGGAACCCCAAGATGAAGCGCTTCATCCTCGCGGAACGCAATGGCATCTACGTCATCGACCTCAACCAGTCACTCGGTCACATCGACCGCGCCTACGAATTCGTGCGTGAGACCGTCGCGCATGGCGGCACCATCCTCTTCGTGGGAACCAAGAAGCAAGCGCAGGAGCCGATCAAGGCCCAGGCCACCCGCGTCAACATGCCGTACGTCAACGAGCGTTGGCTGGGCGGCATGCTCACGAACTTCGGCACCGTCTCCAAGCGGGTCGCCCGCCTGAAGGAGCTCGAGGGCCGCGACCTCAACGACACCACCGGCTCCGGCCTGACGAAGAAGGAACTGCTCATCCTCCGGCGCGAGAAGGACAAGTTGTCGCGTCTGCTCGGTGGCATCCGCGAGCTCTACAAGGTCCCGTCGGCCATCTGGGTCGTCGACACCAAGAAGGAGCACCTGGCCATCAAGGAAGCCCAGAAGCTCGGCATCCCGGTCATCGCGATCCTCGACACCAACTGTGACCCGGATGAGGTCGACTACCCGATCGCCGGCAACGACGACGCGATCCGCGCCGTCGAACTGTTGAGCCGCGTCATCGCCGATGCGGTGGCCGAGGGTCTGGTCTCGCGGTCCAGCGTCGCCAAGGGTGAGGCTGTGGGTGCCGACGAGCCCCTGGCTGAGTGGGAGGCCGAGTTGCTGGCCGCACCGGCGGCTGAGGCCGCGGTCGAGCCGGCTGCTGACGCCGTCGCCGAGCCGGTTGCCGAGACCGTCGCCGAGCCGGTTGCCGAGGCCGCCCCAGAGGCGACTCCGGAAGCCTGATTTTCCAACAGCATCGGCCCGCGCGAGCGGGCCGATGCATGTCACGAAGGATTGAAGAAATGGCCATCAGTGCCCAAGACGTGAAGAAGCTCCGCGACATGACCGCTGCCGGCATGATGGAGTGCAAGAAGGCCCTCGAGGAGACCAACGGCGACTTCGAGAAGGCGATCGAGTTGCTGCGCATCTCCGGTGCCGCCAAGGCTGCGAAGCGTGGCGCCGAACGCAGCGCCAACAACGGTCTCGTCGCCGAGCACAACGGCGCGCTCATCGCGCTCCAGTGCGAGACCGACTTCGTGGCCAAGAACAACGACTTCCAGGCCCTGGCTGCGAAGGTTGTGGAGGCCGTGGCCGCTGCCGGCGCCACCTCCGTGGAGGCCGCCAACGCCGCGAAACTGGCGTCGGGTGAGAGCGTGGGCGAGGCTATCTCGGCCCTGTCCGCGGTCATCGGCGAGAAGCTCGAGTTGGGCCAGGTCGCCTGCTTCACCGGCGACGTCGCGCTGTACATGCACAAGCGTTCCGAGGACCTGCCCCCGCAGGTCGGCGTCATGGTCGCCTACGCGGGCTCCCACGAGATCGCGCGCGCCATCGGCATGCAGATCGCAGCCATGAAGCCGCAGTACGTCACGAGGGACGAAGTGCCCACGGACATCGTCGAGAACGAGAAGCGCATCGCCGAGGCGACCGCGCGCGAGGAGGGCAAGCCTGAAGCCGCCCTGCCGCGCATCGTCGAGGGCCGGGTCACGGGCTTCTTCAAGGACGTCGTGCTCCTCGAGCAGCCGTCGGTGCAGGACGCGAAGCAGAGTGTGAAGGCCTTCCTGGAGGCCAACGGCACGAGCGTCTCCAAGTTCGTGCGCTTTGAGGTCGCAGGCTGAGCGCGGGCCGGATCAAGCAGTACGGGAACGGGGCGGTGAAGAGCCGCCCCGTTCCCGTACCCGCGTCCGACCGCTTTCTGGCAGACTCCTGACCTCGGAGGTAGTCCGCCTCGCGCCGACTCCGTGTCGACGCCCGGTAGCCGAGAACTCGCTCTCGGCCGATCTCACTCCTCCGGAGGTGCGCATGAATGCCGACAGCGCCGATGTTGTGCAACCCCAACTCGAGGGCACGCTCGAGGTCTGGCCGGAGGCCCCCGAGGGCGGCTGGAAGCGTGTGCTCCTGAAGCTCTCCGGAGAGGCCTTCGCCGGCGGCGGCGGATTGGGCGTCGATCCCGATGTGGTGCACTCGATCGCCCGGCAGATCGCGGCCGTCGTGAGCACGGGCGTGGAGGTCGCCGTGGTGATCGGTGGCGGCAACTACTTCCGTGGCACCCAATTGGCCGAACGGGGCATGGATCGCTCGCGTGCCGACTACATGGGCATGCTGGGCACGGTCATGAACTGCTTGGCGCTGCAGGACTTCCTGGAGAACCAGGGCTGCCCGACACGTGTCCAGACCGCCATCGCCATGGGGCAGGTGGCGGAGCCGTACACGCCACTGCGCGCCATCCGGCACCTCGAGAAGGGGCGCGTGGTCGTGTTCGGCGCCGGGCTCGGCGTGCCCTTCTTCTCCACCGACTCATGCGCCGCGCAGCGGGCGCTGTAGATCAACGCCCAGGTGGTCCTCATGGCCAAGGGCGTCGACGGCGTCTACGACGCGGACCCCCGTACCAACCCGGGCGCGCAGAAGTTCGAGTCGCTCTCGCACCACGATGTGCTCACGCGTGGCCTCAAGGTCGCCGATGCCACGGCCATCAGCCTGTGCCAGGACAATCGCCTTCCGATCCAGGTGTTCAACCTGCTCGTGGAAGGCAACATTGCGCGCGCCGTGCGCGGTGAAAGAATCGGAACCCTCATCACCACTGGGAGCGCAACGTGATCGACGACATCCTGCTTGAAGCCGAAGAGAAGATGACGAAGGCCGTCGAGGTGGCCAAGGAGGACTTCGCGACCATCCGCACCGGCCGGGCCAGTGCATCGATGTTCCAGAAGATCTCGGTCGAGTACTACGGCACGCACACGCCGCTCCCGCAACTCGCGTCCTTCCAGACACCGGAGGCGCGCATGGTCGTCATCACGCCCTACGACAAGGGCGCCATGCACGCCATCGAGAAGGCCATCCGCGACTCCGACCTCGGGGTGAATCCCACCTCCGACGGCGTCGT
>DAHWFQ010000078.1:0-13900 GCA_027324895.1 Actinomycetota bacterium
CGCTGAAGAACGGTGAAGGCGGCTACATCGCCGACGAGCACACGCTCGACGCCCTCGAGGCGGAGGGCCGCGTGATGGCGCGCTACCTGGAGTTCAACCCCAACGGCTCGTACCGGGACATCGCGGGCATCGTGAACGAGCGTGGCAATGTCGCAGGCATGATGCCGCACCCCGAGCACGCGGTGGAGCCGCTCACCGGCCCCAGCCTCGACGGGCTCACCTTCTTCACCTCCATCCTGTCCACCCTGGCCTCGGGAGTGCGCGCATGAGCGTCGACAACGTTGCCAACGCGGCCTCCACACCGGACCACGCGCAGCCCTACCGCGACCTCGGGGTCAAGGACGACGAGTACCAGCGCATCCGCGACATCCTCCGCCGCCGCCCCACCTCGTCGGAGCTCGCGATGTACTCCGTCATGTGGTCTGAGCACTGCTCCTACAAGTCGAGCAAGGTGCACCTCAAGCAGTTCGGTGACAAGAAGCCCCAGACGGACGCCCTGCTCGTCGGCATCGGCGAGAACGCGGGCGTCGTCGACATCGGCAATGACTGGGCCGTCACCTTCAAGGTGGAATCGCACAACCACCCCTCCTATGTCGAGCCCTATCAGGGTGCGGCAACCGGCGTCGGTGGCATCGTGCGCGACATCATGTCGATGGGCGCCCGTCCCGTCGCAGTCATGGACCCGCTGCGCTTCGGTCCCCTCGATGAAGCGGACACGCGGCGCGTGCTGCCCGGCGTGATCGCGGGCGTCGGCGGCTACGGCAACTGCCTCGGGCTCCCCAACATCGGCGGCGAGGTCGTCTTCGACCCCACCTACCTGGGCAACCCGTTGGTCAACGCGCTCTGCGTCGGCACCATGAAGCACGCCGACATCCACCTGGCGAAGGCCAGCGGCATCGGCAACCGCGTCATCCTGTACGGGGCCACCACGGGTGGCGACGGCATCGGTGGCGTCTCCGTGCTCGCCTCCGAGACCTTCGACGCCGACGGCCCGGCCAAGCGACCGTCGGTGCAGGTGGGCGACCCCTTCATGGAGAAGCTGCTCATCGAGTGCACACTCGAGGTGCTGCACGCCGGCCTGGTCGAGGGCATCCAGGATCTCGGCGGCGCCGGCATCTCGTGCGCCACCAGCGAACTGGCCAGCGCCGGCACCGGCGGCATGCACGTGTGGCTGGACAGGGTGCCGTTGCGTGACCAGACCTTGAGCCCGGAAGAGATCCTCATGTCGGAGTCGCAGGAGCGCATGTGCGCGATCGTGCCGCCGGAGAACGTCGACGAGTTCCTGGAGATCTGCCGCAAGTGGGACGTCATCGCGACGGACATCGGCGTGGTCACCGACACCGGCCGCCTCATCATCGAATGGCACGGGGAGACCATCGTGGACGTGCCTCCGCGAACGGTCGCCCACGAGGGCCCGGTCTACGAGCGCCCGCTGCATCGTCCGCACTGGCAGGACGCCCTCCAGGCCGACGCCCCGACGGCCGAACGCCTGCGTCGACCCGCCAGCGCAGGCGAGATCCACGACCTGGTGCTGCGCATGACCGCCGCGCCGAACCTGGCCTCCAAAGCCTGGGTCACCGACCAGTACGACCGCTACGTGCAGGGCAACACCGTCATGGCGCAGCCCGAGGACTCCGGCATGGTGCGTGTCGACGAGGAGACCGGGCTCGGCGTGGCGGTGGCCACCGACTGCAATGGTCGCGTCGCCAAGCTCGACCCCTACGTGGGTGCGCGCTTCGCGTTGGCGGAGGCGTACCGCAATGTCGCCGTCACCGGCGCCAAGCCGCTCGCGGTCACCAACTGCCTCAACTTCGGCTCCCCGGAGGACCCGGAGGTCATGTGGCAGTTCGCCGAGGCCGTGCGCGGACTCGCCGATGGCTGCCTGGAACTCGGCACCCCCGTCACCGGCGGCAATGTCTCCTTCTACAACCAGACCGGCGACATCGCCATCCTCCCGACTCCCGTGGTCGGCGTACTGGGCGTCATCGACGACGTCGATCGTCGCACGCCGATGGCGTGGTCCGAGGACGGCGACCTCATCTATGTCCTCGGCGACACCCGTGACGAGTTCGCAGGCAGTGAATGGGCGCATGAGGTGCACGGCCACCTGGGCGGCCTGCCGCCGCTGGTCGACCTGGGCAAGGAGCGCGTGCTCGCCGAGATCCTCATCGCCGGCTCGCGCGACGGCATGTTCAATGCTGCCCACGACGTGAGCGACGGAGGCATCATGCAGTCGCTGGTGGAGATGGCCCTGCGCAGCAATGTCGGGGCGCGCATCTGGGTGCCCCGGGACGTCGATCCCTTCGTCTTCATGTACTCCGAGTCGACGGCGCGCGCCCTGGTGGTCCTCCCGCGCGACGAGGAGTCCCGCTTCGTGGACATGTGCGGGGCCCGCGGCTTCACCGCGGACCGGGTCGGCGTCGTCGATTCGCAACTCGACACCGATGCCATCGCAGCCTCCACCGAGGATGCGAGCAATGGGACCCCCGGTGCCCAGTTGCTCCAACTCGACGGGGTCTACGGGGAGACTCTGCGCTGGACCATCGAGGAGCTGCGTGCAGCCCACGTGGGCACGCTGCCTGCGGTGCTGAACGCCTGAGCGATGGATGCCCGGGAACGCGCGCAGGTCAAGGCCGTTCTGGCCCGCCTGAGCGAGCGCTTGCCCGGGCATTCCGTGGAGGTGCGCGTGCCGCCCTATGCGGCAGTGCAGATCATCGAGGGGCCGCGGCATACGCGGGGAACGCCCTCGGCCGTCGTCGAGCTCGATGCGGCGACCCTGCTCGCGCTGGCCGACGGCAGCCTGGCCTGGGTCGACGCGCTGAGGACCGGACGGGTGCGAGCCTCGGGCGAGCGCAGCGATCTGTCCGCCCACTTCCCGCTGGATGCGTGATCGACCCTCGATGGCCTGACCGACGCTGGGGCCACGGGTGGGCGCTGTCGCCGGTCCGGTCCGGTGCATCCGTCTGCTCCCGCGAAAGGGTCGGACGTCCCGCCACTAGAATCTCGACGTGATGCGAGGCGACGGACGACTTTCCCACGAGCTCCTGCCCGGTGAGAAGGGTCCGCAGGACGCGTGCGGTGTCTTCGGTGTCTGGGCACCCGGCGAGGACGTCGCCAAGCTCACCTACTACGGGCTCTACGCACTGCAGCACCGCGGCCAGGAGTCGGCCGGTATCGCCGCCAGCGACGGGCACCGCATCCTCGTGTTCAAGGAGATGGGCCTGGTCTCCCAGGTCTTCAACGAGGCCACACTGGCCCAGCTCACCGGCCACATCGCCATCGGCCACACCCGCTACTCGACGACCGGATCCAGCGTCTGGCAGAACGCCCAGCCCACCTTCCGCTCCACCGCGACCGGCCACATCGCCCTCGGCCACAACGGCAACCTCGTGAACACGCACGAGCTGCGGGAGTTCCTGGCCGCGATGCACGATGAACTCGGCGTGTTGCCGGGCACCGAGGACATGTCGGCCGCCTCCACGGACACCGAGATCCTCACCGCGCTTCTGGCCGCCCATCCCGGCCGCACGGTGGAGGAGTCGGCCAGCAAGGAACTGCCGCGCGTGCGCGGCGCCTTCTCGCTCGTGTTCATGGATGACCACACGCTCTACGCCGCACGCGATCCGCAGGGCGTGCGCCCGCTCGTGCTGGGCCGGCTCGAGCGCGGCTGGGTGGTCGCCAGTGAGACTTCAGCGCTCGACATCGTCGGCGCCAGTTTCGTGCGCGAGATCAAGCCCGGTGAGCTGCTCGCCATCGACGAGAACGGGCTGCGCTCGACGGTGTTCGCCAAGCCGGCGCCCAAGGGCTGCCTGTTCGAGTTCGTCTACCTGGCCCGCCCGGATTCCGTGCTCGACGGTCACACCGTGCATGCCGTGCGCACCGAGATCGGCCGCCGTCTGGCCACGGAGCACCCGGTCGATGCCGATCTCGTCATCCCGGTTCCGGAGTCCGGCACCCCCGCGGCCGTCGGCTACGCGCAGGCCTCGGGCATCCCCTTCGCACAGGGCATCATCAAGAACGCCTATATCGGCCGCACCTTCATCCAGCCCTCGCAGACCATCCGCCAACTCGGAATCCGGCTCAAGCTGAACCCACTGCGTGAGGTCATCCACGGCAAGCGCCTGGTCGTCGTCGATGACTCCATCGTGCGCGGGAACACGCAGCGCGCCATCGTGCGCATGTTGCGGGAGGCGGGAGCCGCCGAGGTGCACGTGCGCATCTCCTCACCGCCCGTGGTCTGGCCCTGCTTCTACGGCATCGACTTCGCCACCCGGGCGGAGCTCATCGCGACGAGCATGTCCCCGGACCAGATCTGCCGCTCGATCAACGCCGATTCGCTCGGCTTCGTCTCGCTGCAGCAGTTGGTGGCTGCCACGGGCATCGCGAACGATGAGTTCTGCCGCGCCTGCTTTGACGGGGAGTACCCCATCCCGCTGCCCTCCGCGGACAAGCTCGGCAAGTACGCGTTGGAGACCCCGGTGAGGCTCAACCATGAGTGACGCCACCTACGCCGCCGCAGGCGTGGACGTGGAGGCGGGGGAGCGCGCGGTCTCGCTGATGAAGGCGTCGGTCAAGGCGGCCCAGCGACCCGAGAGCGTCGGTGACTTCGGCGGCTTCGCCGGGATGTTCGACGCCTCCGCGCTCACGCGCTTCAAGCGACCATTGCTGGCGACCTCGACGGACGGCGTCGGCACCAAGGTGGCGATCGCCAAGGCCATGCAACGCCACGACACGGTCGGCATCGACCTGGTGGCCATGGTCGTCGACGACCTGGTGGTCGTCGGTGCCGAGCCTCTGTTCATGACCGATTACATCGCCTGCGGCCGGGTGGTCCCGGAGACCATCGCCGCCATCGTCACGGGCATCGCGGAGGGCTGTCGACGCGCGGGTGTGGCCCTGCTCGGCGGGGAGACGGCGGAGCACCCCGGCCTCATGGAGCCCGACGAGTACGACATCGCCGGTGCGGGCACCGGCGTTGTGGAAGCCGACGCCATGCTGGGCGAGGGGCGCGTGCGCACCGGCGATGTCGTCATCGCCATGCGTTCGAGCGGTTTGCACTCCAACGGCTACTCACTGGCCCGCTACGTGCTGCTCGGTGAACCAGGGCGCACGGCCGGCCTGGCCTTGGATCGGCCGGTGGCCAGCCTCGGCCGCACGCTCGGTGAGGAACTGCTGGAGCCGACGCGCATCTACACGCTCGACTGCCTCGACCTGCTCGCGCACGCCGACGTGCGCGTCTTCTCGCATGTCACCGGTGGGGGTCTGGCGGCCAACCTGGCCCGGGTGCTGCCCAAGCACTCCGCGGCCGACATCGACCGCGCGAGCTGGCGGCCGCAACCGATCTTCGACCTCATCGGCGAGCTGGGCCATGTGCAGCGCCGTGAGCTCGAGCGCACGCTCAACCAGGGCATCGGGATGTTCGCCGTGGTGTCCGCGGACTCCGCCGATGCCGCCCTCGAGCGGCTGGCTGCGCGAGGGCTCGAGGCGTGGGTCGCTGGCAGCGTCCGGGACCGGCGAGACGGCGAGCACGGTGATGCCGAGGCCAAGGGTGGCGCGGGTGGCGCGGTCAGCCTGTTGGGCGATCACCCTGCGGCCTGAGTGGGCCCGGACAGAGCAGGAGCGCCGACCCCACGGTCGACGCTCCTGACGAAACCTGTACTGGCCTAGCGGCGCTCTTCGTCGTCTTCTTCGAGGGCTTCGCTGCTTTCCTCGTCCGCATCCTCGTCGATCCAGTCCGCGTACTTGTCCTCGTCCGCTTCCTCTTCGGCGAACTCAGCGTGCGGATGGCTTGCCCGCTGTGCGGAAAGCTCGGCCGCCAGTCGGTTGAGGTCGGTATCGGGCCCGCCGTACTTCAACTCGCGGGCTACCTTCTGCTGCTTTGCCTTGGCCCGGCCGCGCCCCATGGCTCAGCCCCCTCGCTTGTGCATGAATGATCAATTATCTCGTCGTGCGCGAAGGATAACCGGTTTGGCAGGTGTCGTCATTCCGGCGGTCGGTCGGGATTTGTCCCCTTTGAGGGAAATGCGCACGTTTGCCCCTTGGAAGGGCGTCGCTCGGCTGGCACACTCCCGAGCAGCGAGGAATCCGCGCCACCACGGGCCGACGGGTACCCGCGACGATCGGGAGTCGAGCGCAGGCTGACGCTCCTGGAAAGGTGAGGCGGCCGATGGCTACTGATCCCGAACGGCTGCTCACGCCGCGTGAGGTCGCCGCCATGTTCCGGGTGGACCCCAAGACGGTGACGCGCTGGGCCCAGGCCGGCAAACTGCAGTACGTGCGCACGCTCGGTGGGCACCGCCGCTACCGCGCCTCGGACGTCGAGTCGCTGCTCGCCGGCGAGGTCCCTCCGGTGATCCCGCACGCCAGTTGATGGGATTCGCACCCGCCTGCGGGCGTCCCCTAGGATTGCGCCGCTTCGGTCAGGTAGCTCAGTTGGTACGAGCGTCCGCCTGAAAAGTGGAAGGTCGGCGGTTCGACCCCGCCCCTGACCACAAGCAGAGCAACGGCCCGCCTCGGCGGGCCGTTGACATTTCCCCCTGCCTCGCATGCGTCGCGCAGTGAGGCGGCGGCCAAGGCGCCGCATTAGGCTGGCGAAGTCACGAAGGGAGGCTCTGTTGTACCTCAAGAGCCTCACCCTGCGTGGGTTCAAGTCCTTCGCGTCGTCCACCACCTTGGAGCTGGAGCCCGGCGTCACCTGCGTCGTCGGCCCCAACGGCTCGGGCAAGTCGAATGTCGTAGACGCCCTGGCCTGGGTCATGGGCGAGCAGGGCGCCAAGTCGCTGCGTGGCGGCAAGATGGAGGACGTCATCTTCGCCGGCACGGCGGGGCGAGCGCCGCTGGGCCGGGCCGAGGTCATCCTCACCATCGACAATGCCGACGGCGCCCTCCCCATTGAGTACGCCGAAGTCACCATCTCCCGCATCATGTTCCGCAACGGTGGCTCCGAGTACGCGATCAACGGCTCCCCCTGCCGCCTGCTCGACGTGCAGGAACTGCTGTCCGATTCCGGTATCGGCCGCGAGATGCACGTCATCGTCGGGCAGGGACAGCTCGACACCATCCTCCACGCCACACCAGAGGAGCGCCGCGGCTTCGTCGAGGAGGCCGCCGGCGTGCTCAAGCACCGCAAGCGCAAGGAGAAGGCGCTGCGCAAGCTGGAGGCCATGCAGGCCAACCTGACCCGTGTGCAGGACCTCACGACGGAGTTGCGCCGCCAGTTGACCCCGCTGGGCAAGCAGGCCGAGGTGGCGCGTCGGGCCCAGGTCATCCAGACGGACCTGCGCGACGCCCGCTCGCGGTTGCTCGCCGACGACATCCTGCAACTGCGCGCCAGCCTCGAGGCGGAGGTCGCCGACGAGACCGCCATGCGCGAGCGGCGCGAGTCCGTCGAGACCGCGCTGGTCGATGTGCAATCCCGCGAGGCGGTCATCGAGGCCGAGCTGCAGGCAGACGCCCCCGAGGTCGCTACCGCGCAGGACACCTGGTTCCGCCTCTCCAGCCTGCGCGAGCGCTATCTGGGCACGGCCTCGCTGGCGGCTGATCGAGTGCGTGTGCTGGCGCCCGAGGAGGACGAGGTCCGCGGCCGCGATCCCGAGGAGCTGGACGCCGAGGCCCGCAGTGCCCGCACGGACGAACTCGATCTCCACCGTCAGGTTGAGGCGGACCGGGCGGTGCTCTCCGCTGCCGTGCGCCTGCGTGCCGAAGCGGAGGCGGCGGTGGCGGCCGAGACGCGACGCCTCGCCGACGCCGAGCGCGCCGCTGCCGATCGCAGGAACGGGCGCACCCACCTGGTGGGCCAGGTCGAGGCCGCTCGCCAACGCATCGATGCCCGCGACGCCGAACGCGACCGCCTCAGTGCACAGATCGCCGACGCCACGCGTCGGGCCCAACAGGCCAAGCGTGACTTCGCCACGCTGGAATCGCAGGTGGCGGGCATCACCGTGGGCGAGGCCGGGCTGGATGACGCGCATGAGCGTGCGCAGGAGGCCCTGGCCGGAGCCCTGGACGCGCTCGACCGCCTGCGGGCCGAGGACTCCGAGCGGGATCGTGAGCGTGCGGCGCAGCAGGCCCGCGTGGACGCACTCTCCATGGCCCTGGCACGCGAGGACGGCAGCGCCAACCTGATGGCGGCGAGCAGCCAGCTGTCGGGGCTGCTCGGCTCCATCGCAGCGCTCGTGCAGGTGCGTCCCGGCTACGAGGCCGCCATCTCGGTGGCCTTGGGTGACGCAGCCGACGCGGTTGCCGTCGAGGATCTCGATGGGGCCATCCGGGCCATCGAGCACCTTCGCGACGGCCATGGGGGTCGCGCCACCATCCTGCTGGCGAGCGCCAATGACCTCGGTGGTGACGGCGGGCTGCATCGCCTGCCCGATGACCACATCGCGGCTGTCGACGTGGTCGATGCGCCGACCTCTGTGCGCACGGCCGTGCGCAACCTGTTGCGCGGCGTCGTCATCGTCCCGGACCTGGCGGCAGCACGCGCCATCGTCCGTGAGCGGCCCTCCATCATCGCCGTCACCCGTGAGGGTGACCTGCTCTCTCGGACTCGCGTCGCCGGCGGCTCCCAACATGCGCAGAGCCTGCTCGAGGTGCAGTCCGCGCTACAGGAAGCCGAACGGCAGGTGGACGCCATCACGCGCCGCCGGGAGACCCTGCGCTTCGAGCTGGCGGCGGCTCAGGAGCAAGTCACCGCGGCCCAGTCCGAGGTCGAGCGCACGCTGGCCTCATTGCACGAATCCGACGCCACCATGGCGGCCGTGGCCGAGCAGCTCGGGCAGTTCGGCTCCGTCTCTCGGGCCGCCACCGCTGAGGCGGAACGACTGCAGCGCTCCCTGGAGGCGTCCTCGCAGGCCCGCGGATCCGACGGCGAGACCCTCGCGGACCTGGAGCGTCGGCTGCAGGACCTCGATGCGGAGCCGGTCGCTGAGGCTCCGGATCATGCACAGCGGGATGAACTGGTGGCGGCACTGGAAGCGGCGCGAGCCGCCGAGGTCGAATCACGGCTGGCTGTCCGCACCGGTGAGGAGCGGCACCGCGCGACGAGCACCCGGGCCGAGACCTTGGAGCGGGCGGCACGCGATGAGCGGGAGTCCCGTCGGCGCGCCGCGGATCGTCGCGAGCGGCGGCAACGCGAGGCTGCCACGGCCGCCGCGGTCCTTTCGGCGGCGAGATACGTGTTGTCCCACCTCGAGATCTCGCTGCATGCAGCGGGCGAGGCACGCACGGCGGCGGAGCAGCGACGGGCAGCACGTGACGTCGAGTTGGCCGCCCTGCGATCCCGCGGACGCGAGTTGGCTGCAGAGTTGGACGGCCTGGTCGACTCGGTGCACCGCGACGAGTTGGCGCGCGCCGAACAGCGGCTGCGCATCGAGACCATGGAGAACCGTGCGCTCGAGGAACTCGGCGTCGATGTCGTGACCCTGCTCGCGGAGTTCGGCCCCGATCAGCCGGTGCCGCCCTCACCGCCGGCACCCGGTGACGAGGTCGACCCCGATGCACCGGCGCCCCAGCCATACCCCTACGTGAGGGCTGAGCAGGAGCGGCGGTTCAAGACGGCCGAGCGTGCGCTCAACCTGCTAGGACGGGTGAACCCGCTCGCCCTCGAGGAGTTCGCCGCCCTCGAGGAACGCCATCGCTTCCTGAACGAGCAACTGGACGACCTCAAGCGCTCGCGCGCCGATCTGCAGACGATCATCCGTGACGTCGACGACCGCGTGCAGCAGGTGTTCGCCGAGGCCTTCGCCGACACGGCGCGGGAGTTCGAGGGCATCTTCAGCAGGCTCTTCCCGGGCGGCGAGGGGCGGCTGGTGCTCACCGACCCTGAGGACCTCCTCACCTCCGGCGTGGACGTCGAGGCGCGACCTCCGGGGAAGAAGATCAAGCGACTCTCCCTGCTCTCGGGCGGCGAGCGCTCACTCACCGCGGTGGCCTTCCTCGTCGCGCTGTTCAAGGCCCGGCCGAGTCCCTTCTACGTGCTGGACGAGGTCGAGGCGGCGCTCGACGACGTCAACCTCGGGCGCCTCATCGACCTCATCAACGAGCTCAAGTCCTCGTCCCAGCTCATCGTGATCACCCACCAGAAGCGGACCATGGAGATCGCTGACGCCCTCTACGGCGTCACCATGCGCGGCGATGGTGTCACCCAGGTCATCAGCCAGCGCCTGCAGCACGTCGACGAGGACTCGGTGGTATGAACATCCATTCCCGCGCCACGGTGCTGACGGGCATGGCCTTTCCCATGGGTGCAGTGCTGGGCGCGCTGTTCGGTGTCACGACCGCACCACGGAACAGTCAGGGCTTCCAGGACATCGTGTACGCCCTGCTCTGGTTCATCCTCGGCGGTGCGCCCGTCACCATGCTCACCTTCTGGTTCTCGACCCGGCGCGTCGACTGGTCGTGGCGCCAACGCAAGCGTGCCGTGCTCCGTATGTTCTACGGCGTGTTCCTGGCCACCGGTGTGCTGCTCCTCGCCATGTGGTTCTTCGGTCGCACCGGTGCCGGCGGATTCGTGTTCCTGACCCTCCCGGCCTGCGCGCTCATCGTGACGGTGCAGGCGCGCCGCATCATGAAGGTGTGACGATGGCGTTCCTGTTCCGCCGGCGCAAGGCGTCGGATGAGGCCAGCATCGAGCCGGCGGAGGTCCCACCCGCGCCGGCTGCGCCCGATGCCGAGGCGCCCGCTGGGCGGCTCGCAGGCATCGAGCCCGAGGCGGAGCCCGTGGCAAGCGTGGCTCCACCGGAGCCGCCAGCACCTGCGATCGAGCCCGCGCACCTGACGGGACCCGCCGAGGCCGAGCAGCACGTCCTCGGGCGCATGGGCCGACTGCGCAATCGACTCAGCGGTGGGTTCGGCCGCGGGGTGCTCGGAGTGCTGACGGGCGCCAACGTGACGGACGACGACTGGGACCACGCGGAGGCCCTGCTGCTGCAGGCCGACCTCGGCTTGGAGGCCACCGAGCGCGTCATGCGCGAACTCAAGCGGGCCGTGCGCGCGCACGGTGACGTTCGGAGTGCCCTCCAGCAACTGCTCATGCGCGAGTTGCAGACCGAGCGCTCGCTCGACCTCGATCTCACCGGCGGCCCCACGATCCTGCTCGTGGTGGGCGTGAACGGCACCGGCAAGACCACGACGTGCGGCAAGCTGGCGGCAACCCTCCACGGCATGGGCCAATCCGTCGTGCTGGCGGCCGCCGACACCTACCGCGCCGCCGCCGCGGAGCAGCTCTCGACCTGGGGTGCGCGCGTCGGCGTCCCCGTGGTGCGTGGCGCCGAGCGCGGGGATCCCGCCTCCGTGGCGTACGACGCCGTCGCACGGGCCGTCGCGGAGCGCGCGGATGTCGTCATCATCGACACCGCCGGGCGGCTGCACACGAAGGTCGGCCTCATGGACGAGTTGGGCAAGGTCCGCCGGGTGGTGGAGAAGTTGCGGCCCGTGCAGGAGGTGCTGCTCGTGCTCGACGCCACCACCGGCCAGAACGGCCTGGTGCAGGCGCGGGTGTTCGCGGAAGCGGTGCAGGTGACCGGCGTGGTGCTCACGAAACTCGACGGCACCGCGAAGGGGGGCATCGTGTTCGCCGTGCAACGCCAACTGGGCGTGCCCGTGAAGTTCGTGGGACTGGGGGAGGGCGTCGAGGACCTGGCGCCCTTCGATCCCGAGGTGTTCGTCGACTCGCTGCTCGGCTGATCAGCGGGCCGCGGGCAGGCGCAGGGTGAAGGTGGATCCCTCGCCCGGCTTGGACCACACCGTGCACTCCCCGCCGTGCGACGCGCAGATGTGCTTGACGATGGCCAGGCCCAGACCGGTGCCGCCGGTGGCGCGACTGCGTGCCGGATCGACGCGGTAGAAGCGCTCGAAGATGCGCTCCAGGTCCCGCTCGCTGATGCCGATGCCCTGGTCCGTCACGCTGATCTCCACCAGTCCGTCGCTGGCCCGGCCGGACACGCTGATGCGTGTGTGGTCGGGCGAGTAGGAGATGGCGTTGTTGAGCAGGTTCCGCACAGCCGTCACCAGCTGCTCCTCGCTCCCCTCGACCTGCAGGCCCTGGAAGTCACCGGTGACGAACTCGATCGACCGGCGCTGCCCGAGCAGCCGCACGGTATCGATGGCCTCGGAGACGATGCGCTGCACCGGGACGGCATTGCCGCGCGCCGGCACCTGGTCCGACTGCAACCGCGACAGGTCGCTCAGGTCGTTCACCAGCCGGCTGAGCCGCTCGGCCTCGGTCTGCATGCGTTCCACGAAGCGCTGCTGGGACACCACGTCGCCGGACGCAGACTTCACGGCCTCGGCCAGGAGCAGCAGCGCGCCAACTGGCGTCTTCAGCTCATGCGAGACGTTGACGATGAAGTCGCGACGCATCGCATCGACCCGCATTGCGTGCGACACGTCCTCGATGAGCAGCGCGCACATGCGGGTGCCCAATGGGCACACACGCACCCGGATGTAGCGGCTGGCTGCACCGGGCAGGGCGCCCCGCAGTTCGAGGTCGAACTCGTCCGGTGTCCCGTTCCTCAGTGACTGCGTGACCAGGCGCCGTATCCCACGGTCGGACAGGGATTGATCCGAGGCCAGGTGGAACGTGAACACGTCGTCCGAGGCCTCGATGACGTGGTAGTCGTCGAGCACGACCATCCAGGCGTACGGGAGCGCGTCGAGGATCGCCCGCGTCGACGGATCGACGGTCGGCAGGGCATCGACGCTCACGGATGGCAGCCTAGGCATACGCAGTTGCGCTTTCCCGGGTTACTGTGCCACCACGCCGATTGTGCATGCACGTTTCACACGTGCCGCCCTGTCGGTTTCACTGTTCGTCACCTGCCGTTCACCTGAATCACGAATGATTCGTCGCCCAGGAGGAGTAGCCATGCGCGAGCATTACCACGAGCAGCTTCAGCAGATTTCCCAGGACCTCGTCGAGATGGTGAGGCTGACGGAATCGGCGATGGAGCGTGCCACCCGGGCCCTGCTGAATGCGGACCTGGCGCTCGCGGAGGCGGTCATCTCGGATGACGGCGCGCTCGACAGGCTCGCCCAGTCGGTCGAGGACCAGTGCGTGTCAGTGGTGGCCCTGCAGCAACCGGTGGCCAGCGAGCTGCGCAACCTGGTCGGCGCGTTGCGCATGTCCGCGACCCTCGAACGCATGGGCGACCTGGCAGCGCACATCGCCAAGCAGGCCCGCCTCCGGCACCCCAACGCCAGCATCCCCACGGAACTGCGCGCTTCCTTCTCCATGATGGGCGCGATCGCCGTCGCGGGGGTGCAGAAGCTGGCGAGCGTGCTCGAGACGCGCGACCTCGCCTTCGCCGCCGACGTCGCCGCCGCGGATGATCAGATGGACAAGCTGCACCGGGAGCTGTTCACACTCGTGCTGTCGCCCTCATGGACGCACGGGGTGGAGGCCGCGGTGGATGTGACGCTGCTCAGCCGCTTCTACGAGCGCTTCGCCGACCACTCGGTCGCCATCGCGCGACGCATCGCCTACATCGTCACCGGCGACCTGCCGAGCAAGGACGAGCTGGCGGAGAACGCCTGACCATGAGCCAATCGACGGTGCAACCGCGCACCCTGACCACCACGCCGCGGCTCTCGGATCGCGTGTTCCGCTGGGTCGTGACCGCAGGTGGCCTCACCTCGCTCACGGTGCTCGCGCTCATCGCGGCGTTCCTCTACCTGAAGTCGCACGCCGTGTTCTCCACCTTCGGTTGGCACTTCATCACCGATGCGACCTGGACGCCGGACGACACCGTGAAGATGTCGACCGGCCACTACGGCATCGGTGCCATGCTCGTCGGCACGCTCGTGACCTCGTGCATGGCCATCCTCTTCGCGGTTCCGGTGTCCATCGGCCTGGCCCTGTTCATGACGCACTACGCACCATCGTGGCTGCGCACGCCGCTCACGC